>NZ_JBFOFW010000010.1:0-79785 GCF_040887505.1 Enterococcus sp. C50
CGTTTGCCCGTCCTTTTTTCTTTATGCTTTTATAAAACTTTTGCCAAAGAAGCTAGTAAATTAAATTGGAAACTTTTATAATTAAGATAGAAAATAATTTTATCGAGGTGAAGAACGTGGCATTTGAAAAAACAGCGACAGTTCTTGGTGCAGAAACTAGTTATCGTTTAGCGCCAAGCGCAAAACGATATACACTGAGAGATAATGGCTTTATTGAAACAAATGGGGGAAATTACCAATTGATCCGCCCTTTAGATGCAACTCCACAAAGTAAAGAAGGTTTTAAGTTAAAGGTAACCGTATCAAAGGATATCCAAACAGTAAAAATGTCGATTACCACAGCTAACGGTCTGAAAGCCGTGAATATTTTTAAAGATCCTAAGCAAAAAATGAGTCAAGATAAGTTTTACTTCTTGATGGATGGAATGATCAGCCGAGGATTATTTGAAAAAGTTGAAGACTAAGCAAAAAATAACTAACCTCTCAATCAGTTGAAGGGTTAGTTATTTCTTTTTTATAACAAAGATATCTATAATTAGATTATTCTATACTATTTACAAAGCTTGGACATTCAATGTTTATTGAAAAAAATAATTTACGCATTTTTGGTAAAAAAACACCCCAGTTTTTTGTAGTTTTTATGTTTTTCTTGACTACTGGATACGCTATCAGTATCATAAGTGGCAGATAGAAACAGCCAAATAAAAAAGGCACCTCAGCAAATGGTGGCAGCCAAATGCTGAGGCCTTGAATCAGTCAACCAAACGGACCAATCAAGTTTGCCATAGTCAACGCAATGCATCAACCTCGTTCATTGTAACGAATCTGGAAGTATAAATCTAGTTTTTTAGAGAAATTTTCTAGAGGATGTATTCGGTTTATTTGCTATGCTGAAAGGTATTGGACAGATTGTGTTCGATACCTTTTCTTTTGTCTTAAAATACGCGTAAGAGACAAAAACTACTAAAAAGTGGCATCGTTTGTGCTACATAATTGTAGGAGCGAAGATTTTTTGTGATTTTATTGCCTTTTTTCATCGTTTGAAATAAAGTCCGCGTATTAATTTATGAAGGCACATTTCAATGTGGCTGTTTCTGTCATAAAAAGGAGGCATGCAGGTGCAAGTGATTTTGATATTGAATCATAATGCAGTCGTTGCAAGATCAAAGAAGGGAGAGTGGGTACTCATTCGACGAGGAATTGGATTTGGTAAGAAGGTCGGTGATCTCGTCGAACCAAAGAATGTGGAATGTATGTACCAAAAGATATCAATAGGATAACTAGGGGAGTTACTGTCTGGCAGGCTTGACCCATTCCAATGTTTGGAATGAGTCAGGTCTATTTTTTTTAGGAGGATGATTGGTTGGAAGCACTTGATATTCAGGAAATTATTCATAAAGACTTACTTGTTGTAGATTCGAAAGCAACGACCAAAGGCCAGATTCTGAAAGAACTAGCCGATTTATTAGAACGCAAAGGGTACGTAGCAAGCTCAGAAATATTTTTAACAGATGTCTATCAGCGAGAATCAGAAGGCGCAACTGGTATCGGACAGGGAATTGCGATACCGCATGGTAAGTCCACTACCGTGAATCAAACCGTAATTCTCATCGCTACTTTAGCACAACCAATTCCTTGGGAAACGCTCGATGATCAAGATGTCAAAGTTGTTCTTTTATTTGCAGTAAAAGCGGAAGATGCCAATCTTAAACATCTGCGGCTATTACAAAAAATTGCAACTTTGCTTGCAGATAATGAATTTATTCATGAATTAAAAGAAGTAGATACAGTTGAAGCTTTATATCAATTAATGATTAACCAATAAAAAAGGAGTGTCGATTAATATGTTAGTAACAGGAAAAGAAATTTTAGCAGTGGCAAAAGAAAAAGGGTTCGCAGTACCAGCATTCAATGCAGGTTCAGGTCAGTTATTGAATGCAGTGATGGAGGCGTGTGAGGAAGCAAAAGCGCCAGTTATGATTGCGATTCACCCAGAGGAACTACGTTTTTTAACAGATAGTTTTGTTTCACAAGTTAAATATTTAGCAGAAAAAGTAACGATTCCCGTTTGTATTCATTTAGACCATGGAGCAAATTTTGAGCAGGTTATTCACGCGATCCAATTAGGGTTTACGTCTGTAATGATTGATGCGTCTCATCATTCTTTTAAAGAAAATATCGCAATTTCTCAAAAAGTCGTAGAAGCAGCCCATGCAGTGGGCGTCTCGGTCGAAGCAGAGTTAGGAACGATTGGTGACACAGGGAACACAGTTGAAGGTGGCGTTAGCGAAATTATTTATACGGACCCAAAAGTTGCGCAGAAGTTTATTGAAGAAACGGGTGTCGATAGCTTAGCTGTGGCAATCGGAACAGCGCATGGGATTTATCCAAAAGATGTTGATCCAGAGTTGCGCTTAGATATTTTAGAAGAGATTGAATATCTGACTGATGTCCCATTGGTTTTGCATGGTGGCTCAAGCAATCCGGATGATGAAATTTCAAAAGCTGTAGTGATGGGTGTCAATAAAATCAATATTTCTAGCGATATCAAAATTGTTTTCGCAGAAAAACTACGTGAAGTCTTAAATGAAGGAAATCTGGAAATTCGTGAACCAAATGTGCTGTTCCCACCATGTATGGAAGCGACAAAAGAAGTTGCGTTACAAAAAATTCATTTATTTAAAGCTGACGATAAGGCAAAATACTACACTACATCGAAATAGGAGGAGATCAATCCATGAAGATTGTTGGAATTGCTGCATGTACAGCGGGAATTGCGCATACTTACATCGCCCAAGAAAAACTACTTCAAGCTGCTAAGGCACGCGGACATGAGATCCATGTGGAAACACAAGGCCTAGCTGGTACGCAAGATGCTTTATTATCCAGCGATATTCAAGCTGCTGATATGGTATTGATTGCTGCGGATATCAAAGTTAGCGGGCGTAGTCGATTTACGGGAAAACGTATCGTGGACGTGCCTACAAGCTTGGTTGTTAAATCACCAAATAAATTGATGGAAAAGCTAGAAGAAATGCTCAAATAAATTTCAGGAGGACAAAATGGATAAAATCAAGACTTTAGGCATCAAAAAACATTTGATGACTGCAATTTCATTCTTTTTACCAATCGTTGTTGCTTCAGGTTTTTTATTAGCAATTGGAAACATGTTAGATGGTGTTGCAATTGAGACTTTTTCTGAGGGATTCGCATTTGCAGATACGTTGACTTCAATGGGAAATTATGGATTAGGTTTGTTGCCAATGATTGTTTCTTGTGCGATTTCTTACTCCATTGCCGACAAGCCGGGGATTGCTCCTGGTTTAATTATTGGGATGGTTGCAAAAGGAATTGGCGCAGGGTTTCTAGGGGGAATGCTTGGTGGGTACGTTTCGGGGATCATCGTGGTTCTCTTAACAGCTGGAATCAAAGTACCTAAATGGATGGAAGGTTTGATGCCGACTCTGGTTTTACCGTTTCTTAGTTCATTGATTGCCGGGCTGGTCATGTACTATGTAATTGGGACGCCAATCAATTGGTTTACAAACTTGATTACGAACTATTTGACTGGATTGGATACTTCTTCACTCTTTTTATACGGTGCAGTAATTGGTGTGCTTTCTGCGATTGATTACGGGGGAGCAATCAATAAAGTTGTCTTTGCTTTTGTCTTTGCTTTATTCTCAGAGGGAATCTATGAACCGGTCACTGTACTGATTTTGGCATCAATGGTAACGCCTTTTGGTTTGACGATGGCATTTTTCCTAGGAAAGATCATTCAAAAAGAAATTTTTAATCGTCAAGAAATCGAAACGCTAAAAACTGCGTTTCCGATGGGCATTTGTCAAATCACCGAAGGCTGTTTTCCTATTGTATTGAATGACTTGGTCCGCAATGTTATTGCTACTGGTGTTGGCGGTGGAATTGGCGGCGGACTAAGTATGTTGTGGGGAGCAGACAGCCATATTCCTGCTTCAGGGATGTTTGCTGTTGCTACGATGACCAGACCTTGGGCATTCATAGGTGCATTAATGATTGGTTCGTTTGCAACGGCTGTAACGATTTTAGTTTTGAAGAAACGTGTAGATCCAAATGCAGAAGTTGTTGTGGTCGAAAAAGCAGAAGAAGAAATTTCTTGGGATGATCTAACAATCAATTGAGGAGAACAGTCATGGACTATCAAACAAAAGTAAAACAGCTATTTTTGGATTCAGGAATGATTTTTACAGATGAAGAACTAGAGACCATTGAATTTGTTGATTTTGGCTTAGGTGCTATCGAGGTCGAAGGACTGAACTTATTTGTATATGAAAACAATGAACGCTATTGTGGAAAAGAACTAGCTTTGCTACCCTATCAAACATGTCCTGAACATCGACACCCACCAAGAAAAAATGATCTTGGTAAAAGAGAAACGTTTCGGTGTCGAAAAGGAATCGTCTATTTGTATGTTGAAGGAGAGGAACCTGAAGTCCTATCATGCGAATTACCTGAAAATAATCAAGCAACTTATACAGTGAGGAAAGAGATTGTTTTACGACCAGGTGATCAGTATACGATTGAACCAAATATCAAACATTGGTTTCAAGCAGGGGAGACTGGCGCCGTGGTGACAGAATTTTCTTCTAGTAGTGATGATGCGAGTGATATTTTTACTAATCCGATGATCCAACGATAGTAAAAAGCAAAATAAAAATGGATTTGAAAAAAAAGAATGTGTAGTTCATTTTGCGAAGAAAAGATGAAAGAGGTCTGGAAAATTTTCCAACCTCTTTTTTGTGTTTCGCGAAACATTCTTACTTAGTGAAACATAACAAATAAAAAAATTTTTGGAAAAAATGAAGAAAATGTTTGAACCAAGTTGAAGAAGCGAATGAACAAACGGTTGAAAAAAATGTGTTATTCTTTCACATAAGATAATAAATAAGCCAATGGGAAAGAAAGTCATTTCAATTATTTAGGTATCTGTTATTTTTCTTGATTTTTCATGAAAAAATAAGAAATAAAAGTTTTAGGGGTAAATCACTATATATAGTGTTTTTTTATTGTATACCACTAAAAATGCACAAAATCTAGTCTTTTCTTTTAAAAAAACACGAGTAGAATGAAGATAGATTTTAAAGTGAGGAAGTGTTTTTTTGAAATTAACTGTTTTTTGCGGTTCCCGTTTTGGCGAAAAAGAAAGCTACAAATTTATTGCCCAAACGTTAGGAAAATATATAGCACAAGAAGAAATAGAGCTCGTTTATGGTGGTTCAAATGCTGGAATCATGGGGATCATCAGCCAAACTGTGCTCGAAAATGAAGGAAAAGTTACTGGAATCTATCCAACTGGTTTATTTGAAGCAGAAACGCCAGCTGAAGAAGTAACGACGTTCATTGCAACAGAAACAATTGATGAGCGTAAAGAATTATTATTTAGTGAAGGCGATGCTGTCTTAGTGTTTCCAGGAGGTTTGGGTACATTAGAAGAGTTTTCTCAGCTACTTTCATGGATTGCGATCGGATTAGTGCCAGAAAAACCAATTGGGATTCTGGATATTGGTGGGTATTATACAGGACTGGAGCAGTTGTTGAAGAATTTTGCCAAAGAAGGGTTTATGGATGAGAAATGGCTTGATCAAGTTGTTTTTTCAAATAACCCATTAAAATTAGTTGATTTATTAAAAGGGACGCATCAAGAAAATCGTCCTTTAGTGAAGGAGATTTATTGATGAGCCAAATTTATTTAGCAGGACCATTTTTTTCAGAGGAACAAGTTGAACGTATTCAACGAATCGAGCAAGCATTAGAAGACAATACTACCGTTTCGACTTTCTATTCGCCACGACATCACCAAGAGAGCGATTATGAAATGTTTAGCGCAGGCTGGGCACAAGAAGTGTATCAACGAGATATGACGGAAGTAACCGATGCGCAAGCTGTAGTAGCTATTTTGGATTTTGAAAATCAAACGATTGATCCTGGCACCGCATATGAGCTAGGTGTTGCGACAATGTTGAACAAACCAATAATTATTTTCCAAGAAGAGACAGTACCAGTGAATTTGATGGTTACAGAAAGTCTTCATGCTTATTTAAAAAATGATAGAGAAATTCAGCAATATGATTTTGAAAAAATGCCGAAACATGCATATATTGGTGAGTATTTATAGAAAAGGAAGGGTTGTATGTCAGTGATTTTAATTTCAGGAACGATTGGCGCAGGAAAGAGTAGCTTAACAGATATGCTTGCAACAGAGATCCGTTCAAAACCATTTTATGAAAGTGTAGAGGATAATGAAGTATTACCACTTTTTTATTCAAATCCAGAACAGTATGCATTTTTATTACAAATCTTCTTTTTGAACAAACGATTTTTAGCGATGAAAAACGCATTGATCAATGATGATAATGTTCTTGATCGTTCAATTTATGAAGATAGTTTATTGTTTCATCTAAATGCAGATCTTGGTCGTGTGACGGATATCGAAGTACAGCAGTATGATAATTTATTAGATACGATGTTAAATGAGTTAGATGATGTGGCGCCTAAAAAACGTCCTGATCTAATGGTTCATATCAAAGTTTCTTTAGACACGATGCTAAGCCGAATCAAAAAACGTGGTCGTGATTATGAACAATTAGAAAGCGATGAAACATTGTACAATTATTATCAACAATTGAATGAACGTTATGATCAATGGTATGAAAACTTTGATGTTTGTCCAAAAATCCAAATTGATGGGGATCAATTTGACTTTGTCGAAGAACCAGATCATGCGAAAGAAGTAATTGAACAAATTAAGCAAAAATTAGTTGAATTAGAAAAAGCGCCTGCTGGAAGTTATTACACAGATAACAACTTAGCAAAAGGGCAAGAATTAGGATAAATAAAAAAGGCGTCGTGAGAAAATCACGGCGCCTTTTAATGCAATTAATGTGGCTTACTGCTCACTGCTTGAATGTTATCTGTAACATAAGCATCAAAGGATTTAAACGAATCTTGAATCAGTTTATGGCAGTTATCACAAATGCTTAAACTTCCTTGATCGCTAAATTCCGTATGGATGTTTTTATTGCTGGTGCATGTACAATAGTCATGACTATCAAATATATTCATTTTTTTCTCCTTAGTAACCAATCTAACTTTCCCAATATAACAGAAAAAAAGAAAATAGGGAGAAAAATTAAGAGAATTTAACGTGTTCTGAGTCTTTTTGTTTATTACATAAAAAAAGGACTGGGGCAAAAGGAGCTTAAATAGAAAAAAAGCCTAAAATTCGTTTTTGAAAACGTTGATTTTAGGCTTTTTTAAATTGAAAAACGTGTGAAGAACGACTGGATTTTTCGTTTTGTCCTAGTCTCAAATCATGTACTGGATCACAATTGTTTAAATACTATAAACGTTACCATCTTCATCTTTTATCTGATAGTTACCAATTTTAGTAAAGACAACGGAAACTTCTTTTTTGTCTGTCATTCCAGTAATTGTATAACTGTCACCTTTTGTGTCAATTTTAATGGAAGTTAAGGTAATGTTCTCACTGGTCTCAGAAGAAGTCGTACTGTCTTCGTTATAGGTACGCAACCATTCCATCTTATCATCGGTAAACGTAATTTTCCCACTAACTAAATTCATGTTCTTACGCATTTTCAAAGAATAAACACTATTTGAAATATCAGTTTTTTCTGCTTTAAGCGTAGAAGATTCGGTGGTTTCGTTTGTTGATTGGTTTGATCCACCCAGCATATTACAGCCAGTTAAGGTAAAAAGTACCAGTCCTAGAGTAAATATAGCTAATAGTTTCTTCAAAATCCTGCCTCCGTCTAATAGGATAAAGAAATTATACCATTTGAATGAACAACAGGAAACTAAGGATTGTAAAAATCTTTTTAAGGAAAACGCTTAAAAAGTAGTTGCAACTTGGAAAAGTGTTTGTTATATTATTTTTGAACCGGTTCAAAAATCGGTGAGCAACTAAAGATACTTCACTAAAAAAAGAGGTGAACAAGTTGAGTTCAATTCGTGAAGTAGCCAAATTAGCGGGCGTTTCTACAGGTAGCGTCTCAAGTTACCTGAATGGTCAAACACTAAAAGTAGCCAATATGGAAAAAATCGCTACGGCAATCAATCAACTGAATTACAAAGAAAATATTATTGCTAAAGGGTTAAAGAATAATCGAAGCTTTTCAGTCGGACTGTTAATGAATAATTTGTCGAGTCGACTAAGTGCGGATATCGTAGCAAGTATTGAAGCATTGATGGAAGCAAACGGGTATAGTTTATTTTTAAGTTGTTTTAATGGTGAAGCGCAATTAGTTTCGCAAAAAATCGACTATCTACTTTCGCACTCAATTGATGGACTGATTCTTTTTGAAGCAGATGAAACTTGGCCAGGAATGGAAAAATTAGTAGAGCTAACGATTCCGATCATTTCTTTAAATACGCCTAATCGGTTGGAAAATGTCGATTCGATTTTGGTTAATGATCGCAAAAGTGTCCGCGAAACGATTGAGCAGATGATTGCGATGGGACATCAGTCAATTGGTGTTATCGCAGCGCCACAAACAGAATATGTGGCTAGAGAGCGATTAGCCGGGGCATTGGAAGCCAAGAAATACAGCGAAAAAGAAATAATTATTGACGTTTACACGGGTGATTACTCACGATTGAGTGGCTTTTATGGTGCGAAAGAATTATTAGCCAAAAACATAACAGCTTTATTTGTTTGTAACTATAACATGTCTATTGGAGCACTAGAATATTTTAACAAAAGTGATCAACAAATTGATCAAGAGATTTATTTTGCGCACTACGACTACTTAGATGAGTTACAGACGGTACTTCCTGAACGAATCATCATTCAACAACCCGCTGTGACAATTGGTGAATTGTGTGGGAAACGTTTGATTGAAAGAATGGAAAACCAGCATACAAGTGGTCAAACGATTCTTTTAGAAAATAAAATTTATGGAATGAAACAAAATAACTAAAAAAGAGGACGAGAAGATGACAAAGTATCAATTTCCTGAAAATTTCTGGTGGGGTTCAGCAGCAAGCGGCCCACAAACAGAAGGACGCGTAGCAAATGATGGCAAAGGTGATAATATTTTTGATTATTGGTATGCACAAGAGCCAGAAAAATTTTTTGATGAAGTAGGTCCAGGTAAAACATCACAAGTTTATACCAAGTACAAAGAAGATGTACAGTTAATGAAACAAACTGGACATAATTCTTTCCGTACATCGATTCAATGGAGTCGTTTGTTACCAGATGAATCTGGTGAAGTAAATCAAAAAGCGGTTGATTTTTATAATAGTTATTTTGACGAATTAATCGAAAATGGTATCGAACCGTTTGTAAATTTGTATCACTTTGACATGCCAATGTACCTTCAAGAAAAAGGTGGCTGGTTAAATCGTGAAACAGTTGAAGCTTATGAACGCTATGCAACGATTTGCTTTGAACTATTTGGACAAAAAATCAAAAAATGGTTTACTCATAACGAACCAATCGTTCCTGTTGAAGCTGGTTACTTGTATCGTTGGCACTATCCAGAAGAAGCAAATATGAAACATGCTGTTCAAGTTGGATATCACGAAGCTTTGTCGTCTGCGCTTGCAATCAAAGCATATCATTCTCTAGACTTATCTGGAAAAATTGGGATTATTTTGAATTTAACACCTAGTTATCCACGTGATGAAAATAACCCGGAAGATGTCAAGGCAGCAAAATTAGCAGATGCGTTCTTTAATCGCTCATTCCTTGATCCAGCAGTTAAGGGCGAGTTTCCGAAAGAACTGATTGAGGTATTAAAAGGCTTAGATTTGTTACCTGAAATCAAAGAGGGTGACAAGGAAATCATCAAAGAAAATACGGTTGATATTTTAGGAATCAATTATTACCAACCACGTCGAATCAAAGCAAAGGAAACACCAATTGACAAAGCTCTTTCGCCAATGCCTGAAGACTTCTTTGATAACTATGAAATGCCTGGCAGAAAGATGAATCCTTACCGTGGATGGGAAATCTATGAAAAAGGGATTTATGATATCTTGATCAACGTTCGTGACAATTACGGAAATATTGACTGTTTCATCTCTGAAAACGGAATGGGTGTTGAAGATGAAGCAAGATTTATTCAAGAAGATGGGATGATTCACGATGACTATCGAATTGAATTTGTAACAGATCACTTGAAATATGTGCATCAAGCAATTCAAGAAGGAGCCAATTGTTTAGGGTATCATATGTGGACATGCATGGATAACTGGTCTTGGACGAACGCTTATAAAAATCGTTATGGTTTTATTTCAGTTAATTTAGCTAAAGATGGTGAGCGTACAATTAAAAAATCAGGTCATTGGTTCAAGCAAGTTTCTGACCAAAATGGATTTGATGCGTAATTAGCGCGAGCAAAATTTTTTAAATTTTACTCAGATCATCAAAAATAAAATAAAAACTGTGTTTAAATCACGTAAAGATTTAAGCACAGTTTTTTTTCGCTAGAAAAAAGTGTTATTGATTACTATGAAATTTTATAGTCAAGTTGTCTTTTCAACGATAGTTTGTTTATTAAAAAAAGCAGCTAGTTATTTATTGTTTTTTTACAGGTTTTTTACCTTTAGATTTCATTTTTTGTATATAATAGAACAGGTAAATTCAAATAGGAGTGGAAGAAGGTATGAGAAAGAAGCGTCCTGTTCTTCTCTTTTGGTTAATTGGTTTTTTCCTTTTGCTTATTCTATCTGTAACGATTTCTGGACGAATCACAACAGAAATAGTTCATACAAAAACGGAAAAAATCGTTGCAAGCAAAGAATCAGTAGATAAATTTAGAAAAGAATTCTCAACTTATTGGTGGGAGGACTATAAATTTGAAGCCGACTATGATCAAGGCGAATTAGTGATTTATTTACCAAAAGGAAAAGAAGACAACCAGTTTACAAATATCGACGATGTTTTAAGTGCGATTTCCTTGAGACAATATCAATTTAAAGATAAACGACTGACCGTTTTACTGTTATCAAATTCGGGAGAGAAGCTAGCCCGATTAAAAAATGGAAAAGTAACAAAAGGGTACTCTGACAAAGTAGATAAAAAAGTCGTGGCCAGTCGCTTAGCGGAATGGAAAAAGACAAATACGCCAACGAAAACAAGTGATTCCAGTCATCCGAAAAAAACAACTGGCTCAACGACTGTACCACCGGCAACAAATTCGTCTGAAAGTTCATCCACAAGTAGTCATCTTTCTGGGACGAGCCAGTGATCAAAAAATAGTGAAAAGAAAAGTTGTGACAACTGTCACAGCTTTTTTTTGGAAAAGAGGGAGAAAATGATTTCTTATCGTGCAACGAAAAAACTAACACAACAGCAATTATTAGGGTTATATGAAGACGCTGGCTGGACAGCCTATACGAAAGATATCGAGCAACTACAGCAAGCCGTTCAACATTCCTTATCCGTTATCACTGCGTGGAAAGAGGACGAACTAGTTGGGTTGATTCGTGTTGTGGGCGATGGGCTAACGATTATTTATATTCAAGATATCTTAGTCAAAAAAGTAGTTCAAAATCAAGGAATCGGGTTTGAACTGATGCAGCAAATTTTGTTGAAATATCAAGCAGTTCGTCAAAAAGTATTACTGACGGAAGAGGCGCCAGCTATACGTCATTTTTATGAAAAATGTGGCTTTATTTCGGCAGATAAAGGTGATACAGTCGCTTTTGTTAAACTATCTTAAAATATAAAAATTTATTAAAAAAAATAGTCTTTTAGCTTATTCTCATTTTTTAAGTTCAAAATGTACGACAAAAGCGAATAGAGAGAAGTGATAATCGTGACTCCAATCAAAACGTGGTGTCAAAATCGTTTGTTTATTGTTATTTTGGCAGGTGTATTTTTTTGGTTAAAAACTCTTTTAGCCTACTATATTGATTTTTCCTTGGGTGTCGAGGGAATCATCCAAACATTTATCTTATGGATTAATCCAGTTGCAACGACGCTGTTATTATTTGGACTATCTTTGTATGTAAAAAAAACAAAGCCAGCACTATTTCTACTATTGTTTTTAGATATTTTGAATACCGCTCTTTTATATTGCAATATTATTTTTTATCGAGAATTTACTGATTTTATTACAGTTAAATCAGTTTTAGGTTTTTCGAAAGTGTCACAAGGACTGTCAGGAAGTTCGTTTTCTTTAATGAAACCTCATGATATTTTATATTGGTTGGATATTCTGGTCTTTCTTGGTTTGCTAATTTGGGGAATTGTCAAAAATGTACCCATTAAAAGTCAACCAGTTAAGAAACCAATGGCGATTGCAATAAGTTGTTTGGCTGTGTTTATTTTTTCTGGAAACTTAGCGTTGAGTGAAGCGAACCGTCCTCAACTGTTACAAAGAACTTTCGATCGTTCTTATATTGTGAAGTATCTAGGGATTGATGCATATACGATTTACGATGGCATCAAAACGGGAATGACAAGCAGTGTTCGCGCGCATGCAAGTAGCAACGGAATCACTGAGGTCTTAGATTATACGAAAGAGCATTACGCAGAACCAGATAAAAGTATGTTTGGAATAGCAAAAGGGAAAAATGTTATTGTGCTCCATTTGGAAAGCTTTCAACAATTTTTGATCAATATGAAGGTTGATGGTCAAGAAGTGACACCTTTTCTTAATAGTATTTTTGATAATCAAGCAACAATTAGTTTTGATAATTTCTTTCATGAAGTAGGCCAAGGAAAAACGAGTGATGCTGAAAATATGCTAGAAACGGGCACATTTGGGTTACCACAAGGGTCGTTATTTACTGAACTAGGTTCTGATAATGTTTTTCAAGCTGCACCAGCTATTTTAAAGCAAAGCCAAGGCTACACAAGTGCCGTGTTCCACGGAAATGTTGCTAGTTTTTGGAATCGAGATCATGTGTACAAAAACTTGGGTTATGATAATTTCTTTGACCGTTCTTACTTTGAAGAAGCGGACGAAACTTTAGGCTATGGTATTTTAGACAAAAATTTATTCAGTGAATCAGTCGGCTATCTTGAACATTTGCAACAGCCGTTTTATACAAAATTCTTATCTGTAACCAATCACACGCCTTATTATACTGATGATAAGAATTTTGATTTTCCAGGTTTAAATACTGGTAACAGTACAGTTGATAATTATGTGCGAACAGCCCATTATCTTGACCAATCATTGGAACAATTTTTCACTTATTTGAAAGCCTCAGGTATTTATCAAAATTCAATGTTTGTTATTTATGGTGATCATTTTGGGATTTCAAATTCAGATAACAAAGATTTAGCTACAGTATTAGGCAAAGATGAGAAGACTTGGAGCGAATTCGATGATGCACAGATGCAACGAGTGCCATTGATGCTTCACATTCCTGGATACACAAACGGGAAAGTCAGTCACGCATATGGTGGCGAGATTGATGTTTTGCCAACGCTACTTCATTTGGTCGGTGTAGATGATAAAAATTATGTTCATTTTGGAACAGATTTATTGTCTGCTAAACATGACCAAGTAGTTGCTTTTAGAAATGGTAATTTTGTTACTCCAAATTACACTGTTTTGGGGAATAAAACGTATGATAATAAATCAGGGCAAATTCTAGATACTGAAGCTCTGGGTATTCAAAAAGAAATCACGAAAGATCAAGACAAAGTGAAGAAAGCTTTAAGCTTGTCAGATAAATTGAATCAAGAAAACTTATTACGTTTTTATGTGCCAGATGGATTTACAACAGTTGATCCACAAAAAATTGATTATCAAAAAGAAGCAGAAAAAAATGAAACAATTGAACAGCAAAAAGGAAAAGCTTCAACCAGTGTTTATTCAAAAAATGGAAATAAAACGACTAAGAACCTATATCCAAAAATTACAGATTCTACTGGGAATTGAATCAGCTACTTTAAACTTCTGAAAAACAAATTTTTGTTTTTCAGAAGTTTTTTTTATGTTTTGATATTTTTTTCCTTTTTTACGTATGTAAATAGTGAACCTAGTGATTTTTTCATTATACGCACTAGAAAAATTGCTAAACCTGTTGGTCATTCATTTAACCGACAGAATAATAATTTGAGGAGGAACAAAGCGATGCATGACGGGAGATTGATTAGGAGCCTTCGGATCAGTAAAAAATTAACTCAAGCTGAGTTAGCGGAGGGGATTTGTTCAAAGACATCATTAGTAGGTCTGGAAAAAGGAACAGTGAGAAAAATCGCATTTACGACATTACAAGCAATCTTGGTTCGCCTAAACGTTTCTTTGGCAGAGTATGAAGTGTTGCGACATAGATTGGAAGAACCAACAAAAAGCAAAAGAACCAGACGCCTGCTTAGTAAGGTACAAGAAGAAAATTTTGATCCGTACAAGGAAGTAGGGAACAATCGAAAACGGTTCAAGCAAACAGGAGATTTATATTACTTAGTTTTGAATATCCACATGTTTTTAAAAACAGATAGTCAACTCCAAAAAGAACTACAGTTTGAATTTTTACGCTATGAATGTAAAAAAATTGAGGATTACTTTATGCGAATACAAGAATACAGCCAATTTGAGATGACGATTCTAGCTGAATTACCCTTTTTATTTAGCGAGTCTTTCATCGAAAGTAATTATGTGAAAATCAAGAAAAGAATGCGGAATTTTTCTCTGACAAATAATCCTGATCAGTATATGGATTTGTTTTTGTTAAATTTGACTACGCATTACATTGCGAAAAAACGATTTAAAAAAGCGCGAAATGTCAATGATGATTTAGCAAGAAGCCTTGCAGCCAAAGCTAAGAACTTAATTATTTACGAAACATTAATGATGAATTATCAAAAACAACTGATTCTTGTTGGATTGGGTGAGTTGATTGATGAGGATGAATGCAATCAACTGTTTTCTGTTTTGGAGTATAGCTTGGGGAGAGAGCAACGTAGGCAGTTGGAAGAGCAATTTCGTGTGCTTTTGCCATAAAAAAGGTTGTGGCTCCAAGCGGTCAGCTTCAAGCAATAAGGATGCTTTTCTAAAAATAGTTTCTCATATTTTTATGAAAAGAGGACTTATTGCCGAAGGAGTTGCTAGGGAACACCGTGAATAGAGGTTGTGGCTTCAAGCGATCAGCTCAAAAAAATAATGAGCAACTGACAAAAATAGCTTTTCATGTTTTTGGACAGTTATGAATTATTTTGAGGACATCTAGAAGAAGGTTGTGATGCAAAATACTTAGCCCAGAGAAGATAGTGAACAGGCACTCAAAATTGTACTTTATATTTTACAATAGGTTCAAGTTATCAGAAGAACGAATGATCGACTAACTGTAGGAGGGCGCAATTATTTAAGAAAATGTTACTTACATAGATTATTTTGAGAAGTCATTTTAATGGATTTTTATTGGAGAAAAAGCATTGTTGAATGACGCCAATCAGCAGTTAGTTGTGGAAAAATAAAAAAAGCTAGAAGTAGAATATCCTAGCTTTTGATAGCGTGTTTTAAGATGGTAAACTGCTGCTTTCTAGCACAGCTTCCTGTTCATATTGATAATGTGTTGGTGGGAAGAATCGAGCAATCTCATTTT
Organism: Enterococcus sp. C50; assembly: GCF_040887505.1. Classification (NCBI taxonomy): domain Bacteria; kingdom Bacillati; phylum Bacillota; class Bacilli; order Lactobacillales; family Enterococcaceae; genus Enterococcus; species Enterococcus sp. C50. Next base: position 15,568 of record NZ_JBFOFW010000010.1, read on the forward strand.
TTGAAGCATCACGAGAATCAGAAGCATGGATAATGTTTGCTGTTCCAGGAACTGCAAAATCTCCGCGAATCGTTCCGGGCAGTGCATCCACAGCCTTGGTTGCGCCAACCATTTTCCGGACGATATCAATGACATCATCGCCCTCTAGTACAAGATAAACAACAGGTCCAGAGATCATGTAGTCGATTAACTCTTGAAAAAAGCTACGACCAGCTAAGTGTTGATAGTGTTCTTTGGCAAGTTCTGGAGTCATTGTTGCTAGTTTCATGTCAACGATTGTTAACCCTTTTTCTTCAAATCGTTGAATAATGCGGCCAATTAGATGTCGACGGACACCATCTGGTTTGATAATCACAAGCGTGTGTTCCATAAAGATCACTCCTTTTGTCCATTACTATAATTTTATTATAGTAATGGAAAGCTTTTATGACAAATGAAATTCGAAAAAACATTTTTTTGTTAAATAAATTAAAAAATGAATACGCTTTATTTAGGGGGAAAGGAAAAATTTGAGAAATAGATTTGACATTTCTGTAAATCGTTGTTACAGTAACCACTGGAAAACTAAATAAGATTTGTTAGGTGAGGCTCCTATACAAACACAGGCTACTGCCCAAAAATGTCGAGAGACGCCAATGGGTAGAACAGGAATTGTCGATCTAAGGCTTTTCATAAGGTAGCTAAAGGCAGAGATATTTGCTTTTTACGTTGTATAGTGTCAAAACTCAACGATGAGATCGAAATAGCTTCTTTTTGCTGTGCTTATTTCAACCTTTCGCTGAGTTTTTGGTGGAAGGTTTTTTTGTTGCCAACCTAACAGTTTAAATTTTAGTAATCCGGCAAAGTAAGGGAGCTGATTTTTGTTGGGACATTGATGCGACAAGTACGAGTGAATTTTTGTAAGGAAAAAGAACAGATTTATGAAAGCATAAAGGAGATGAGAACAAATGGATGACAGTTTACCGAAACCGAGGGGATTAGAGAAAAGTAAAAGTTTGCTGAAACTATTATCTATCTGTTTTCAGCCCACTTATGTAAAAATGCTTCTCTCTTGACCCGAAAAATACGAAAAACAAAATTGTAAAAGTTTGTTTTTCTGATACAAGGGAGAGAATACAATGGAAAAAAAGAAAGATACGCAAAAATTATATGCAAATTTTGCACAAAAAAGCGAACGCGCATTATTTGACTTGTTCCATAGCAGTGAAAAAGGAATGAGCACAGAACAAATCGAACAATCAAAAGAAGTCTATGGAGATAACACGATTTCATATGGAAAGAAAACACCTTTTTTAATTGAAGTGTTGAAGGCTTATATTACACCATTTACCTTAGTATTGATTGCTTTAGGGATTATTTCGTTTATTACAGAATATTTACTACCAGCTCCAGGTGAGAAGGATCTATTCGGTGTAATTATTATTTTTAGTATGGTAATTGTGAGTGGCACAATGACTTTGATTCAATCAGTTCGTTCAAATCAAGCAGCTGAAAAATTAAAATCATTAGTAAAAGTGACCGCTGCAGTAAAACGTCAAGGCAAATACGAAGAGATTCCAATGGAAGAAATCGTCTGTGGTGACTTGGTTCGATTATCTGCAGGCGATATGATTCCGGCAGATATGCGATTGCTTTCTGCAAAAGATTTATTTATTTCTCAAGCAGCTTTGACAGGTGAAAGCTATCCTGTTGAAAAGAATGCCGTAGTTGCGATAGATGGGAATAAGAATGAAACAAGCTATGAAAACCTAGCGTTTATGGGAAGTAATGTAATTAGCGGAAGTGCCACAGGAATTATCGTAGCTGTGGGAAATCAAACTTTGTTTGGTCATGTAGCACAAACGTTATCTGAAAAACCAATTAAATCCAACTTTGAATTAGGTATCCATAAAACATCTATGTTATTGATCAAGTTCATGGCTTTGATGGCACCCACAGTGATTGTCATTAATGGATTAACTAAAGGAGATTGGCTAGAAGCTTTCTTATTTGGATTGTCTGTTGCAGTCGGTCTAACGCCAGAAATGTTACCAATGATTGTTACGACGAACTTGGTTAAAGGCGCTAGTGTGATGGCAAAAAAAGGGACAGTTATCAAAAATTTGAGTGCGATTCAAAACTTTGGCGCAATTGATGTTTTATGTACTGATAAAACAGGAACGTTAACTCAAGATAAAATTATCTTAGAATACCACATGAATTGTGAAGGCGCTGAAGACGATCGGGTATTACGCCATGCGTATTTAAACAGTTATTATCAAACAGGTTTGAAAAATTTACTTGATGTCGCGATTATTGACGAAGCTGAAGAAACCCTTGATACAACCAACACGCGTTACAGAAAAATAGATGAGATTCCATTTGATTTTGAACGTCGTCGCATGAGTGTCGTCGTAGAAGATGTGACAGGCAAGACACAAATGATTACCAAAGGCGCGATTGAAGAAATGTTGAGCATTTCTAAGTTTATTGACTTAGAAGGAGAAGTTACACCTTTAACGAAGGAAAGAAAACAGGAAGTTTTAGAAAAGGTAACAGCGCTTAATGAAGATGGATTACGTGTAATTGGTGTAGCCCAAAAAACAAATCCTAGTGTAGTTGAAGAATTCTCAGTCAAAGATGAATCAGACATGGTGTTGATTGGTTACTTAGCGTTCCTTGATCCACCAAAAGAAACAACGAAACAAGCATTGCAAGCATTGAAAGATCACGGAGTGGCTGTTAAAGTGTTGACTGGAGATAACGAATTAGTAACACGTTCTGTTTGTCGTCAAGTTGGCTTAGAAATCGATGAGCTAATCACCGGAGAAAAAATTGCTTCTATGGATGATCACCAACTTTCACAGGTTGTTGATGAAAATGATGTTTTTGTAAAACTAAATCCACAACAAAAAGCACGCCTAACAACAGCTCTTAGAAATAATGGACACACAGTTGGGTTCTTGGGAGATGGAATCAATGATGCTCCTGCGATGAAAGTGGCCGATATCGGTATTTCGGTTGATACAGCTGTCGATATTGCAAAAGAATCAGCAGATGTCATCTTATTAGAAAAAGATTTGATGATTTTAGAGCGTGGACTATTAGCAGGTCGGGAAACATTCGGAAATATCATGAAATATATCAAAGCGACAGCTAGTTCAAACTTTGGAAACATGTTTTCCGTTTTGATAGCCAGCACCTTTTTGCCATTCTTGCCAATGTTGCCTTTACAAATTTTATTCTTGAATTTGATTTATGATGTGTCTTGCATTTCCTTACCATGGGATAAAATGGATCCAGAATATTTAGTAAAACCTAAAAAATGGGAAGCTTCAAGTATTGGCAAGTTTATGGTGTATTTTGGTCCAACAAGTTCTGTCTTTGATATTACAACGTATTTATTGATGTACTTTGTTATTTGTCCAGCGGTTATTGGAGGAGATTTCCACACGTTGAATGGCACACAACAAGTAGCATTTATTGCGTTGTTCCATGCAGGTTGGTTTGTGGAATCACTTTGGTCACAAACGTTAGTATTACATGCGTTACGCACACCAAAATTACCATTTATCCAAAGCAACGCAACCTTTGCTATGACAGCAATTACTACGTTAGGCATTGCTGTTGGTTCTGTTTTACCATTCACAAGTTTTGGTGCAGAGCTAGGTTTGATGCCATTACCAGGTAGTTATTGGGTTTGGTTAATCGTAACAGTTTTAGCTTATTTAACACTGGTTACGGTAGTTAAAAAATATTATATCCACAAATTTGGTGAACTGTTGTAATTTAAAGGTTAAGAAAAGCACAAGCATGCGGAGTAATTTTCTCAAGAAAAGTCTTCTGCATTTGCTTGTGTTTTTTAGTTTCAATCAAGTTACAAAACATTACTGGAATGTGTCATTTTTAAATTTCCCTTAAGGCGGATATGTTTTTTTGTTAAAATAAAAGATAGGTGATACATACATCCAATAAAAAATATGAGGAATAAAGGAGAAAAAATGAAAAAAACGAATTTTTTACTTAGTGTGATGGTACTAGGCGGAATCGTTTCAACTGCTGCTCCTGTGAGTTTTGCAGATGAAGTTGGCACAGGCAATGAAGCAATTGCGCAATCAACAGTTAGCACATATGAGAATCAAATAGCTGGAACTGAAACACAAGAGAGTGCACTTGAGACACAAAATAGCTCGACTATTAGTACAACAGAGGCAACTGCTGTAGAATCAAGCGAAATAACAGAAGCAACTGGTTCAGCAGTGGAAGAAACAGCTCCTGAATCAGAGGAACAATCTACGGAAGCAACAGAAGCAACAAAGGCTACAGAAACAGTGGAGAATCAGTTGGATGACGGAGAGGTACTTGTTCACACAACGCAAACAGACCTTTCACAATTTGAAGCTTCTATTGCTTCACGCTTTGCACGTTCATCATCAAATACACAACAGCAATTCATTGACAGCGTGGCTCCCTCTGCAAGAACGCTAGCAAGCCAAAATGATTTGTATGCTTCTGTCATGATTGCTCAAGCGATTGTGGAAAGTGGTTGGGGAAAGAGTCAATTAGCTTCTGCACCAAATTATAATTTATTTGGAATTAAAGGTAGCTATAATGGACAATCGGTAACTTTTCCAACAGCGGAGTTTGTTAATGGTCAATGGATTACAGTAAATGCTGCGTTTAGAAAATATCCATCCTATAAACAATCTCTAGAAGATAATGTTCACATTTTAAAAACAACTTCATTCCAATCTGGCGTTTATTATTATTCGGGCGCATGGAAAAGTAACACAAAATCTTACAAAGATGCGACAGCCTGGTTAACGGGACGTTATGCGACAGCACCAAACTATGCAACAACTTTAAACAGTGTAATCGAAACCTATAATTTAACGCAGTATGACAGTCAACCTCAAGTACCTACATCACCAATGTATCGTTTATACAACCCAAATACTGGTGAACATTTGTATTCTCTAAATGAGGGTGAAAAAAATTCTTTACCAAAAATTGGTTGGAAATATGAAGGTGTGGCTTGGTTAGCACCAAACAGCGGAACAAAAGTGTATCGGATGTATAATCCAAACAGTGGCGACCATCATTATACGGCAGCCCAGTCAGAAATCAATTTCTTGAAAAAACTAGGCTGGCGTTATGAAGGACTAAGTTTTTACTCTGGCGGTTCAAAAGCGATCTTGCGTCTGTTCAATCCAAATGAACAAACAGGAACGCATCATTACACAATGAGTACAAAAGAAAGAGATTACTTAGTGAAATTAGGTTGGCGCTACGAAGGAATCGGTTTTTACGGCAACTAAGCGTTAGGTGTTCGAGCAGAAACTTCAAGAAGAACAAAGTTGCTTTGCAAACATCAAACAAGTAAAAAATGTCAGAAAATAACTACTTAGAGACAGAGTGCATAGGCGCTCTGTCTCTTTTTTGATTTGGAATGAAAAAAATAAAATAATTTTCGTGAAACTTCCATGCAGTCGATGATTTTATGACTGAATCATGCTAAACTAAGGATATTGTTTTTTGAAAGGAACCGTGGGGAAATGAAAGGCGCAATATTTGATTTAGATGGACTATTAGTTGATAGTGAAAGAGCTTATCGTGATGGTTGGGTCTGGAGCTTTGCACAATTTGGGATCGAGATTCCACAAGAAATCGTTAATACTTGGGGTGGAAAGAATTGGAAACAAAGTTTTGATATTTTAGTCCAATTAGCTGGCAGCCCAGAAAAAGTACAAGAAGTACGAGCAAAACGGGAAAAATTTTTTTATGAAAAACTAACGACCGGAGAAATCCAGCTTAAACCATATGCGAAAGAAGTACTGAGTTATTTAAAAGAACAGAATTTTAAACTTGGCTTAGCAACGACAACTGTTACTGAAAGAGCAACAGCCATTTTAAATCAGTTTGAATTAATGGACTATTTTGATACGTTTACTTTTGGGGATGAAGTATCTGAAAATAAGCCTTCACCGGTTCCTTATTTAACAGCATTAGAACGAACTGGATTAGTAGCAAACGAGGCTTTTGCAGTCGAAGATTCATTAGTGGGTGCAACTTCAGCTTCTCGCGCAGGCATGGGCGTATTTCTGATACCTGACTCAAGTTTTGAACGAAATTATTCGGAAAAAGACAAAGAAAACTTGCAAATTATCGAACAAGGAAAAGATTTGAAAATTGTTATTGATTTTGTGAATAAAAAAACAGCAAAAAATTCTTAGAAAAAAAGAATAAATTTTATGCTTGACTTTCATTTGTTCATCCTGTAAATTAATCGTCAACAACCAAATAATTTTTCGATGAAAAGGAAAGTAAACTTGGAGACTGCGTAGAGAGACTCTGGCTGGTGAAAAGAGTTCAGTATAAGAAAAGTTGAAAATGGCCTTGGAGAAAAATTTGTCGATAAGTAGGCAAATTCGGATTCGTTCGACCGTTAAAACGAACACCAATCTCTCATTACAGATGAGACGTTGGGCTGAGGGAAGGAAACTTCCGAATAAAGGTGGTAACACGATACGTCGTCCTTTTACTAGCATTTGCTAGTAAAAGGACTTTTTTTTATATATCTTTCGCGATGAAATGGTAAGTACATTGGTAAAGTCTTTAACAGAGAGCTTCGAAATGCTGAGAAGAAGTAAGATTAAACTTTTGGAAAATGGCCATTGAGCGATTCACCCCGAGCAATTTGTAAGGCGGTGACGGCTGCGTCCGATAGCACGCTAGAGTATGTTTGTACTTGAAGAGGAATTGTGCGTGAGTACAGTTCGAACATGAGGTGGTAACACGCAAAAAGGCGTCCTCAAGTAAATGACACTAGTCGTTTGCTTGAGGATGCTTTTTTTTTTTAGTATCGATAAGGGAGGAGAAAGAATGATTGATTTACGAAATATATCTGTCACCTTTCAACAAAAGGGGCAGGAGATTCGCGCAGTAGATTCTGTGAATCTAACGATTAATGAGGGAGATGTTTTTGGAATTGTTGGTTATTCTGGAGCCGGGAAAAGTACATTGGTTCGAGTAATTAATTTACTTCAACCACCAAGTGATGGTGAAGTTTGGATCAACGATGTGGAACTAACCAAGCTCTCACCAAAAAAGTTACGTGAAAAAAGAAGAAAGATCGGAATGATTTTTCAACATTTTAATTTGATGAACAGTCGGTCAATTTTTGATAACGTTGATTTTTCATTGAAATACACAGGGAAATCTAAACAGGAACGTCAACAAAAAGTGACTGAATTATTGGATTTGGTAGGTCTTTCAGATAAAGCTAATGCGTATCCAAATCAATTATCCGGCGGGCAAAAACAACGCGTGGCAATTGCCCGAGCTTTAGCCAATGATCCTGAAATTTTATTATGTGATGAGGCAACTAGCGCTTTGGATCCAAAAACGACGCTTCAAATTTTAGCTTTATTGAAACAACTAAATCAAAAATTAGGCTTGACCATCGTGCTGATTACTCATGAAATGCAAGTAGTCAAAGAAGTTTGTAACAAAGTAGCGGTGATGGAGGAGGGAAAAATTATTGAACAAGGAAGTAGTATTCAGATATTTAGTCGTCCGAAACAAGCCTTAACAAAAGATTTTATCCGAACAGCAACACATATCGATCAGGCGCTAGAAACAATTACTGCTTATCCGGATTTTGCTGAGCAAACCAATGATAAATGGCTAGTGGAACTGTCTTACGTTGGAGAGCAAACCAATGAGCCACTAATCGCCCAACTTTACAGTAAATATCAAGTAACGACCAACATTCTTTACGGAAACATTGAATTGCTTCAAGATGTCCCGCTGGGGAGTTTGATTGTGACTTTGGCGGGTGAATTAAATCAACGACAAAAAGCTTTAGACTTTTTATTTGAACAAGGTGTGACAGTTCAAGTATTGAAGAAGAGTGAACGTAATGAACAAATAAAAGTGATTGATGGGGGAAGATAACATGACCAAATTCCTAGAAACATATTTACCAAATGCTTCTGCGATTCCTGATGAATTTATTGAAGCAACGAAGCAGACGCTATATATGTCATTTTGGACGGCATTAATTTCTGGAATTATTGGAATTGCGCTTGGTGTGATTCTAGTTGTGACTCGCCCAAATGGATTATTAGCACATCGGTTATTCTATGAAATTTTAGATAAAGCAATCAATATTATTCGTTCGATACCGTTTATTATTTTATTGTCGCTTTTAGCACTTACTACTCGCTTTTTTGTTGGGACGACAATCGGTGCCAAAGCAGCATTAGTTCCACTGATTGTAGGCGTCGTACCATTTTTTGCTAGGCAAATTGAAAATGCATTGTTAGAAGTTGATCCTGGAGTAATCGAAGCAGCAGAATCAATGGGAACGAGCCCATTTGGAATTATCGTACGAGTTTATTTATTAGAAGGATTACCAGGAATTGTCAGAGTATCTGCTTTGACGATTATCAATGTAATTGGTTTGACCACGATGGCAGGCGCGGTCGGTGCCGGAGGATTAGGAAATTTAGCTATTTCTCGAGGATACAATCGATTCCAAACAGATGTCACGATTGTTGCGACCTTATTGATTTTACTTTTGGTATTTTTAAGTCAATTTATTAGTAATCAAATTATAAAAAAAATTAGTCATTAATTGGGGGAAAAAGAGATGAAAAAAATTATTCGTTTAGTAGCAGTTGCACTTATTGCCGTGGTTTGGTTAGCAGGATGTAGTAAAGGATCAGCTGAAACCACTGATAAATCAAAAGAAACAACCGTTAAACTAGGTGTGATTGGTGAAGATACAGATGTTTGGGATGACGTGAAAGATCGCTTGAAAAAAGAAAATATCAATTTGGAATATGTTAAATTTACCGACTACAACCAACCAAATGCGGCATTAGCAGATGGCTCAGTCGATTTGAATGCTTTTCAACATCAGTTCTTTTTAGATAACTACAATGAAGAACATGGAACAGATTTAGTTTCCATTGGAAATACAGTGAATGCGCCATTAGGTATTTACTCAAATTCACTCAAAAAAATAACAGAGCTGAAAGATGGTGCAAAGGTTGCCATTCCTAATGATGTGACTAATGGTGGCCGTGCCTTATTGTTATTACAAACGGCTGGCTTAATCAAAGTAGATGACTCAAAAGGACCAGCACCAACTGTTTCGGATATTACTGAAAACAAGAAAAATCTAGTGATTTCTGAATTGGATGCTTCACAAACAGCACGTGCATTATCTGATGTAGATATTTCTGTCATTAATAGTGGTGTCGCAGTCGATGCAGGATTTAATCCAACGAGCGATGCAATTTTCTTAGAACCTGTCGATGAAAATGCTCGTCCTTATGTCAACATCATTGTTGCAAGAAAAGAAGATGAAAAAAATAAAACATATCAAAAAATTGTCGACGCATATCAAACAGAAGATACAGCTAAAGTAATCGAAAAAACATCAAAAGGTTCAAGCGTTCCTGCATGGGAAACATTTGGACGTAAATAAATCAGCCAAAACTAAGGGAGGAATTTTTTATGAGTACAACACAAACGACAACATCTGTAAAAGAATTTATTGCTGAAAGATTGCCAGAATATCAAGAGTTAGCATTAACGATCCACGATCATCCAGAAGTCAGTAACTATGAATTTTTCTCCTCAGAGGCATTGATTAAACAGCTGGAAAAAGAAGGGTTTACTGTTGAAAAAGAAGTTGCGGGTCATCGAACAGGTTTTGACGCTCGTTATGCTTCAGGAAAACCTGGTCCAACCCTCGTTTTTTTAGCCGAGTTTGACGCATTACCGGGCATTGGGCACGCATGTGGGCACAATTTATTTGGAACGTATTCAGTATTAGCGGCTAGCGCAGTGAAGGAATGGACCAATGAATTTGGTGGGGAGATTCGAGTCTATGGTACGCCTGGTGAAGAAGGTGGTGAAAATGGCTCAGCGAAGGGAAGTTTTGTTCGCGAAGGATTTTTTGAAGACGTGGATGCAGCTCTTTGCGTTCACCCAGCCTATCGTTATGGAAAAACCACAGAATCTTTAGCAAATGATCCAGTAGATATCAAATTTTATGGAGTTGCCTCCCATGCTGCAGGAGCACCGGAAAAAGGAATCAATGCACTTGAAGCATTAATTCAAGTGTTCAATGGGATTAACGGATTACGCTTGCATTTACCAAAGGATGTCAATATCCATGGTATTATTACCGACGGTGGAGTTGCTGCTAATGTCATCCCTGAATATGCGGCTGGACGTTTCTACTTGCGGGCAGCTAACCGTGAAACGTTGGACGAAGTATCTCAAAAAGTTGAAAACATTGTGAAAGGTGCGGCACTCAGTACAGGTACCTCTTATGAATTTGGGTTGTTCCAAAATGCAGTCGATGATGTGGTTGTCACCCCAGCGTTTGATGAACTCTTTTTTGAACATCTTCAAGAACTTGGTATTCCAGACGAAGAAATTGAAACTCAACAGCGTACAAGTCTAGGTTCATCTGATGTTGGAAATGTTAGTCAGGTAATCCCGACGATTCAACCAACTGTCTCCATCTCTGATACGTATATTGCAGGTCATTCGACTGAATTCAAAGCAGCAGCAAGAAGCGAAAAGGGACTAGCATCAATTGCGATTGCAGCAGAGCTTTTGGCAAAAACAGCACTTGATTTGCTTCAACAACCAGAAACATTAACCACAATCAAAAAAGAGCATCAAGAACAGCTTGCTAAGAAGAAAGAACAGGGATCTTCTTTCTAAAATGTTATCTTTTATTTTGAGCACAGAAAAATAAATCAGATTTTTTTGTTGACAAATATTTCTTGAGGATGTAAACTTCATGAAAGTCATCTTTTCAACAGTAGTAGCAGAGGTGTTTTGTTCAGAAAGTCGGTGGTTGCTGCGAACCGATCAAGCCATGCTAACGAATTACATGAAAAGTTCAAAAAATAAAATATGTTATTTAAAGTGAAAAACAGATCTGTTTTTAATTAAGGTGGTACCGCGGAGCAATTCGTCCTTAGTTGAAAATGGGTCTTTTTATTTTTAGCCAGAGGGGGAAGCCAAAATGAATTGTGGCGGGATGATTCGATATTATTTCTTTTTTAGTACCTAATATTTTTAACTAAAAAAGGAGAAATTATCATGGAGAAAAAAGCAAATCCGAGTTTTGTAGAAGCAACATTAGTATTAGCAGTCGTCGTATTGAGCATTGCAGTTGGGGTAGTGGGATTGAAAATCTCACCAAATATTGCTATTTTAGCAGCTATCGGGATGGTTATGGTTTACGCTGTTGTAAAGAAATACCCTTCTGAATGGTTGCATGAGGGAATTATTAATGGAATCAAACCAGGAATTATTCCAATTTTTATTTTTATTTTAGTTGGTTCATTGATCGCAGTTTGGATTCAAGCGGGAATTATCCCAACCTTGATGGTGATTGGGTTTGATTTGATTAGTGTCCAATGGTTTGTCCCATCTGTCTTTGTTGTTTGTGCGATTGTAGGGAGTGCAGTTGGTAGTGCTTTTACAGTTATGTCAACAATTGGTATTGCCTTTTTCGGTATCGGAACAACGTTAGGTTTAAGTCCAGCTTTGGTAGTGGGTGCCATTGTTTCTGGTTCTGTCTTTGGAGATAAGATGTCTCCGTTGTCAGAGTCAACGAACTTGGCAGCAGCGATTGTCGATGCAGATTTATTTAAACATATCAAACATATGATGTGGTCAACTGTTCCGGCATTCGTACTTTCGTTTTTCTTATTCATGTTCTTAGGCCACACGGATAAAGGTGCAAGTCTTTCAGCTATCCGTGAAGTCACAAATACGTTAGAAGCCAATTTTACAATTTCATTTTGGTCATTGATTCCACTTGTTTTGATGTTAGTATGTGCATGGAGAAAGGTACCAGCCATCTTAACTATTTTATTGAATATTGCTGTAGCAGTCGGAATGATTTTTATTCAAAACCCGCAGACGTCTGTGAACCAATTAGCTTCTGTAATTGAATCAGGATTTGTGGCAAATACTGGAAATGAACAAATTGATGCGTTACTAAGTCGTGGAGGAATCGAAAGTATGATGCCGACCGTTGCATTGATTATCTTGACTTTATCACTAGGTGGTTTGCTAATTGAGTTTGGGTTGATTTCAACTGTGATGGATGTTGTTTCTAAGCGGATGACCAGCACACCGAAGTTAATTTTTACAACATTGTTAACAAGTATCGGGGTCAACGTTTTCATTGGTGAACAATTCTTGTCAGTCATTTTGCCAGGAAATGCATTTAAAGACACGTTCAAAAAGGCTGGACTTGATCCAACTGTTCTAGGACGAACATTGGAAGATGGTGGTACAGTTATTAACTACTTAGTTCCTTGGGGGATTGCTGGTAGTTTCGTAGCAAGTACATTTGGTGTTCCAACATTAACGTACTTACCATTTGTTTTCTTTAGTTTGTTATCACCAGTCTTTTCAATGGTGAGTGCTTTCACTGGTTTAGGTATTTCAAAAATTGAATCAGAAGATGAATCAGAATTAGTTTCTGAATAATAGCGGCGTATTTAAAAACAGGAAAAATATGCTGTAAAAATAAGATTAGAGGGTAAAATCAAACATCATTGATTTTACCCTCTAATTGTCTAGTAAGGTTGTGGCGCAAAACGTTCAGCTCCGAAAAAATAATGAGCAACTGATAAAAATAGCATTTCATATTTTAGACAGTTGTAAGTTATTTCGAGGAGTTGCTTTGGGAACACTGTGGATAAGGTTGTGGCTCCAAGCGTTCAGCTCTGAAAAAATAAAGAATAACTGACAAAAATAGCTACTTATGTTTTTGGACAGTTATGAATTATTTCGAGGAGTTGCTTTGGGAACACCGTGGATAAGGTTGTGGCACAAAACGCCTAGTTCCGACAAGATAGCAATCATTAAAATAGTTTTCCATGTTTTGAAGTGGATGCAAGCTCTATTGAGGAATTGCTTCTTGAACACTCTTAATTAGAAAAAAGGAGGTGTGACAAAACTTTTGTCACACCTCCTTTTTGTTAGGCTTTATCAGATAAAGGAAATGGTTCCTTGGGTTTTCGATAACTAAAGAAGATAATTAGGTAAAGTAAAGCAGTCAATAAAGTAACACCAAGTATATTGGTCATTAAAATACCAATGAAAATTAAAGACAATGCAATTAGCGCAAATAGGTTGAGACTTTTATCGAACAAAGTACCTTTCTTTAGTGAAAGAACAAAAGCAGCAGAAACAATCATCAACCAAATAACTAATACGGTATAAGAAAGTGAACCTGCTAGATAACCAAATAACTCATCACCGACAAAGTAAGAAAGGATGACACCAAGGTAAAGAACACTGGTGCAAAAGAAAACTGAGCGTTGAGGTACTTGATGTTTATTTAGGACTGCAAAGGTTTTTGCAGCTCCTTTCTTATCTTTCAATCGGAAAAACAGCGTGCGCGAAGCAGCATAGACACCTGAATTGATGGAAGAAAACAAAGCTAGAACAATGACAAAATTGACAATATCCGCAGCAAATGGAATATTCATTTTTTCAAAAACCATTACGAAAGGACTCACGTTACTGTTAGCCAGTGTGTTCCAAGGGAAAATAATCAAAAGTAAAAACAAAGGAATAATATAGAAGGAAACGATTCGTCCCATCACACCTTTGACTGCTTTAGGAATAGCTTTTTTAGGATCATCTGCTTCACTAACTGTAATCGCAATCAGTTCAGAACCACCGTAAGAATAAATTACGACTAACAAAGAATTAATGATTCCTTTCATTCCATGCGGTGCAAAGCCACCATGATTTGTCATTTGTTGTAAGGTGGGAAAAACGCCATGGCCAAACATCTGTTGTCCAACTAAATAAAGACCAAAAAGAATAAGTGCAATAATTACACTGATTTTAGCAAAAGCTAACCAATATTCTGTCTCAGCAAAAAGTCTCACGGAATAGAGATTAATCAGTGTTGTGAGGACTGCTAAAATCAACACGAAGATCCACGCAGGGATATTAGGAAACCAAAGCTGTAAAAAAGATGCAGCTGCTACAGCTTCTGCAATAATGTTGATCATCCATAATGACCAGTAAACCCAATCAATAAAGTCAGCAGAGTGGTCACCAAGATAAGGGCGGATCAATCCAGAAAGGCCATGCTGGTTCTCACCATCTAAAACAAGTTTTCCTAATCCAGTCATAACAATAAATAAAACGATGCCACCAATAGCAAATGCTAATAAGACGGAGGGACCTGCGATGCTAATTGCTTCACCACTCCCTTTAAATAAACCTGCACCAATCGCGCCACCTAATGCTAGCATCGTAATGTGACGCGAACTCATTTGTTTTTTTAGTTTTGTATTTTCCATAAGCAACCTCTTTTCTGTACGTGTTTCATGAATAAAAAATAACGTTGCTTAATAATACCAAATATTCTGACAATTTCAACTATTCTAAAAAATTTTTTGGATACTTTAATCAAATCGTCATAAAATTGAAAGATAAAAACGAAAAGAATGGATAAAAAGAGAGACTAATTTTATTCATTCAGAGCATAATATTCGCTTTTCTGTTTCTATAAGAGCTATGATTAGGAAAATTCTTTATGGGAAAGTGAGGAGAATGAAATGGCTGATACTCATGAAATTTTACTCGTCGCAAAAGATAAAAACTTATATTTTTTTCCTTTCATCGACTCATTCGAAGTGATTTCTGGAAAAGACTTATTTGATGAACAGTTTTTACGAATGAATGCTGCAAAGTTTCGCCAATATCAACTGATTATTTTTTTGGATTTTGGATTTGAAGTGGCGATGGCTGCTCAAGTTCGTCCGTTGACTCAGGCAAAAATAGTTGTTTTCTTTTGGAATCACTTTAAAAAAGAACATTATGAATTATTGGAACAAGTACAAAAGGATTCAGCGATTGATGAAGTTTATCATTTTGATGCGTTGGAAGCACATGAGTTAGGTTTGAAGCACAATAGTTCCTTCTATTCTGCAAATGTCCAACTACCCAAGGAACAAATCACAACAGATTTATTTTTTGGCGCGACTGATAATGGACGAAAGAATCTTGCTGAACAGTACCGAGCAGATTTTTCAGCAAGAGGTGTAACGACTAATTATTTTATTTTACCATTGAGAGGTAACGAACAAGTTGGCTATTTAAGTTACTCGGAATATTTGAGATTAGTGGCAAAAAGCCGGGGGATTTTAGAGTTGCTTCGTGCAGGACAACAGGGCGTAACATTGCGGACATTTGAATCCATGTACTTCCAGAAGAAATTGGTGACTGGAAACGATGTGATTTTTGATTATCAATGTTACCATCCAGATAATATCTTTTTATTGTCGCAACGATCTTTGGATGAATTACCCGAATTTCTTAACCAGCCCTATCAGTCAGTTTCGCCAGAAATTCTTGATTTCTTTGATGCGCCAAACTGGGCTAAGCGCTTCTTGGCTACTGATGAACTACTTTTTGAGCGCTATGAGTACCGGGCAGATTTGCTGGAAAGATTGAAAAAGTGAGGACAACTACAAATAGCTGATACTTAGGGTGAAAATAAAAAGAAATTACGACTTAAATATATATAAGTCGTAATTTCTTTTTTTAAAGTTAGTAGAACTTGCTTTTTCATTCGGTAAGAGAACACTACAGGATAAAATCTTTTTTAGCTCCTTTTTAGAAACTTTATTAGTTATAAAATTAATTGGTTGCCTGAAAAAAATTTATAGCGACAGTTTAGTAATAAGACTGCTTTTATTGACTATTTTCTATTTTTCATTGCAAATGACGTGAAAGAGCAAATAAATTTGGGATAAGAAAATATCTATCTTGATGTATTGTAACTACAAGTTTTTATTACTAGTTGTATAGAGTATCAGTTTCACTAATTAATAAAAAGTGTTGTGGTTGATGAATAAAAAAAGGATGTCAATCTATTTTTATAGATTGAAAATAACTATTTTTAACAACTAACATAAGAAAAATTTTAAGAGTTATTGGTGCAAAAAGACACATAATAGCAGGATTATTTAAAAGTTGGTTTATTTTCATTAAAAAACATTAATGATGTTTTTTAATGAAAGGATAAGAGTTATTATATAAATATGGTAAGCGCTTGCTTTTTAGATTTATAATAACGATAACAATAGGAAGAAGGATGGTTATGAAATGGACTAAGTTTTTATTACTTTCCATATTTGCAAGTGTTGGATTATGTGTGAGTGTAAGTAAGGATGTTCATGCAGCTGAAAGAATTGGTAAACCATTATCGGGTCCTGTCACTCAAGAAGAAATCTATAATAGATATTCTGATGATGCAAGTATCCTACTGATACCTGATGGTGGATTTCTTCATGGAGAAATGATTGAAACTTCTGCTATCACAGGTGAAGTAGTTGCTTATTACAATAGTGAGACAGATTCCAGTGCTACTACATGGGGGAAATTAAAAGATAAAATGGACCAAGTGCTAGAATCAGATGATTCTGTTGCTCCCCTCAATCTTCAACCAAGAAGAGCTACCCCACCTTCAACAGTTAGAGGTCTTTCTTATGGAGCAAGTTACACATCAGATTACTTTTCAGGAAGTGGTTGGCGATTTGCAGGATATTTATTCAAAGCAATAAATTCTGCAGGACCATTATTACGTTGGGAATCTCATAATGATGGTGGAGTAATCGGAACTGAGACACAAGCTTGGAACACACTAGATTCAGGATTTGCTGAAGGAACATTAATAAACAAGAATGCTTATTTATACTTAAATGGCACACAGTGCTACTTTAATCATAATCCTCAAGACGGAACATATTATTGGGTTGGAAATGTTGATTAAATTCGGCAACTAAGCCACAATACGATTAAGCAATCTATGATAAATTTGTCATAGATTGTTTTTTTATTTGTGGAACTTTTAGCTACTTTATTTCCTCTAATAGAGTGTGTACATAAAGGGAAGGTGAATGTTAGTTGTTAAAGGAAACTTGGTTAGTAAAGAAAGCACAAAAAGGTGATGGAGAAGCATTTGTACAATTGGTTAAGCAATACGAAATAGTATTATATGGGGTTGCTAAACGTTACTTGAACATAGAAGATTCAGCAGATGCCTTACAAGAGACGATGCTCATTGCATTTAAAAAGATAAATGGGTTGCGACAGCCCAAATATTTTTATTCATGGATTACCAAAATTTTGATTAACGAATGCTATAAAATACTAAAGAAAAATAATGTATATTCGTTTCACGATCCAGATTATTCATATGAAAAATTTACGACAGAAAATACTGAAAATGATAAGTTGGGTGATTTAATTACAGAATTGAATCCAATTTATAAAACACCATTATTACTTTATTACTATAGCGGATTTTCTTATAAAGAAATCAGCACAATTATAGATGAGCCATTAGGAACTGTTAAATCACGTATTTATAGGGGAAAAGAGTTGCTAAAAAGAGAGTATTTGAAAGGAGAATAAAATCTAATGAGTCAGAAATTTGAAAAGAAATTGGAAAATTTGAAAAAAGAGGATATAGAAATTCCTTTTTTGGTAAGACATAAAGTAGATGTAGCTTATTCAAAAATCAAGCTTAGTAAAGGTATCAAACATAGATTTACCAAAAAGATTATGTTAAGTGTAGTTTTGCTAATCACCTTGTCAATAATTATTGGAATTTCTCCGATAACACAAGCCATAAATTACTTGAAATTTGGCTCATTCTCGTCCGAAAAATTGAGAGAAGAAAATTTTATTGTTGCTGACAACAGTCACTCGCAAAGTAAGGAAATAAAGATTAGTTTAGAAGAATCATATATGGATAAAAAGCAAATAGGTCTACATTTTAGTATTAGTTTTCCTAAAAATTCAAAGTTACTCTCACCTGAGATTAACTATTACAGTTTAGGATTTTCAGTCAAAGACAAGAGTAATATATTATTTTCCAATGACACGAATGACGGCTCTATGGTAGGGGCATACACTCAAAATCAATTTTTTGATAAAAAAAATAGGACTTTAGAAATTACTTATTTTTTAAATAATTATCAGACTGAATTTTTAGCTGCAGAGGATAAGCAGAAGATAGAAATTACTAAAATCACAGGAACGATTCAAGGAAATACTAAAAAAGTTAAGCAGGGATTTTCACATGTAGAAACTGTAACAACTGAAGGGAAATGGGAGTTACCGCTGAGCACAAGAAATGTAGAAAATTTTCCGGAAATAAGATATACGGGAACGATAGTAGAAAACGGTGAGTTAGTAAAAGGGCAAGCTTTTCCAACGATGTTTAGAGTAGAAATAGATCCTTTTGAGTTTGCTAAAAACACAACAGATATAAAACTTGTTTCAGTAAAAAAGGGAAAAGTGAACGAACACAAATTATTAAATAGCTCTTCAGAAAATGGTAAACTGATTTGGTATTTTGAGTATTCAGATTATGATGAACCGAATGAAGTAAGACTTCAAATAAATAATAACAATGTAGCTACTTTGAGTAAATCTAAAAGTTAGCTTATTCCAAAGTTTGTATAGATTTTTTATGAATAAAGTAAAAATAGAAAAGAGCTGCGACAAAATCAACTGATGTCACAGCTCTTTTTTCTATTTTGCCCCCAAAAGGCCTTCTTTTGCATGAACGAGTTGCGTTAAGAAAGCACAATAAGGTGTTTGAATACCATATTTTTGTCCTTTGCGCCAAACAGCACCATTTATATAATCAATTTCAGTCAAACGATGATTTTTGATTAAGTCTTGATACATTGAAGGGTAATGAAGACCGATATTTGCAGGATCATAAGTTGCTGCAATGTGCTCGTTGACTTCTGGTTGGTCAAGCTGAATCCCTTCTTCAGCAGCAACAGTAGCAAATTCTGCAACAATTGTTTCAACAATCTCATTTGCGACGGGTTGTTCCCCAAAGCCAGCGATGTTGCAATCTAAAATCGTACATAAGCCATTTAGTGTACCGTTGACACAAGCTTTACGCCAAATCGAATAACGAACATTTCGACTATAGACCGGATTTAGGTTTGCTTCGTCAAAAACACGAACGACTTCATGCGCAAAAGTTTCGCCCTCAGGTTCAAGATTTTCTAATTCGATTTCACCATTTCCCAATAAGGTTACTTTCCCTGGTCCATCCAAACCGGCAGTCCACATTGTGATACCAAATAAAATGTTTTTCTTAGGAACATATTTTTCTAACACATCTTCATGTCCTAAACCATTCAATAAACAAAGAACATGGGTCTTTTCAGTAATAATTGATTGGATTGCGTGGAACATGTCGTCTAATTGATTTGCTTTAGTTAATGCAACGATCAAATCAACTTGTGTTTGACTTTCAATCAATTCTTCAGGTGAATAAATAGGAATTTTGGCAACAACTTCTTCTCCATTGAAGTCTGCAACCAAGCCATGTTCTCGAATAGCTTCAATATGTTCGGGCCAACGATCAATCAAAATCACGTCATTCCCACTTTGATGAAGCATTAGTCCGATTCGGCTACCCATTGCGCCTGCACCAGCGATAGCAATTTTCATGTCAGTTCTCTCCTTTAAAATTCGTTTCTTAAAACCGTTCTATTCTAGTATATAGAAAAAAAGCAAAAATTAGGATTGTTTTGTTTGATAAAAACGAAGAAAAGTGTCTAACTGAAAGAAAGAGAATCTAAAAAAAGTATGTCAGGAGGCGAAGTAAATGAATATTTTGGTTGCAATTGATTCCTTTAAGGGAAGCGCGACTTCATTTGAATTAAATCAAGCGGTTGCTCGTGGCTGGCAAGCCGTTCATTCAACTGACCAGTTAATAAACGTCCCCATTGCAGATGGCGGAGAAGGGACAGCACAAGCTTTGTTCTATTCATTAGGTGGGAAATGGCAAAAATTTTCTGGGGGAGACTTGTTATTTAGAAAACATGAAAGTCGCTATTTGATTACCCAGTGGCAGGGGAAAAAAATCGCAGTGATTGAGTCTGCTGAAGTGATTGGTATTGATTTACTGGAACAAGCAACAGATCAAACAATTCGTTTAGCTTCTAGTTTTGCATTAGGAGAAATAATTAAGGATGCGTTAGCACAACGAGTGGATGAAATTATCGTTACACTAGGTGGCAGTGGTTGTTCGGATGGCGGGTTGGGCTTACTGCAATCTTTAGGTGCAAAGCTGGAAGGCGTAAAGGATGGCAACCCATTACTGACAACGGAAAAAGTCAATTTTCAGGCAAGTAAAGCCCACTTTTCTCATACAAAATTACGAATTGCTGCGGATGTAACTAGCCCGTATACTGGCGAAAAAGGAGCAGCAAAATTATTCGGTAAACAAAAAGGAGCATCACCTGAAACAATCGATTTTTTAGAGAAACAGGCAAAAAAACTAGCGAAACAATGGTCCAAAGAATATCAAATTGACCTTGAAAAAATTCCGGGAAGTGGAGCAGCTGGTGGCATAGGTGGTGCGTTATTTTTACTTGGGGCACAGATGATTAATGGCTTTGAATTGATTAGCCAAATGATCGAACTAGAAGCAAAAGTAAAACAAGCAGACTGGATTGTGACGGGTGAAGGGAAAATCGATCAGCAAACAATCCATGGAAAGGTTCCTTATGGTGTAGCCATGTTAGCGAAAAAATACGAGAAACCGATTATTGCTTTTTGCGGCAGTCGCCAGCCCGATTTAGGGGAATTAACCAACTATTTGCCAGCAGTTTTTAGTATTCAATTAGGACCAATTCGATTACGTGAGGCAATGGAGCATGAACGAACAATGGAAAATATTGCTATTTTGGCGGGAAATATTTGTCAACTTATCCGTCGTTAATTTTTTTGATTGACAAAAATTTTAAATCTGTGTTAACGTAATAGACAAATAAACCAAAGTGAGGGATCCGTGCATTGAAAAAATAAGTCAATTGATTGAAGCTGCATTCAGACTGTACCTTGATGAAACAAGGGAGCAGTGTGCAGATTTTCAGAATTGGCTAGTTTTTCAATGGAGGGGTCTTTTTTTGCGCCCGTACCTTTGTGACCAGTTCTGAAAATAGGACTGGTCTTTTTTTACGAGGTGAATTATTGATGTCTAAAATCGAAATAAAACAACTGACTTTTGGTTATGATAACCAAGAAACAACTATTTTTAATGAAGCAAACTTAAACTTTGATACACAATGGAAACTGGGATTGATTGGCCGAAATGGTCGTGGTAAAACAACACTCTTAACGATTTTACAAAACCAATTACCTTATCAAGGACAAATCGTCCATCAACAAGAATTTGTCTATTTTCCGCAAAAAACACAAGACACCAGTCGCTTGACTTATTATGTCTTGAATGATGTAACTGATTTTGAGATTTGGGAAATTGAACGCGAGTTGAACTTGATGGAAACAAATCCGGAGATCTTATGGCGTCCGTTTGATACTCTTTCTGGTGGCGAAAAAACAAAAGTTTTATTGGCATTGTTATTTGTGGACGAAGCCCATTTTCCTTTGATTGATGAGCCAACCAATCATTTAGACTTAGCTGGTCGGCAACAAGTAGCAAAATACTTGAAGAAGAAACAACAAGGATTTATTGTAGTTAGCCACGATCGGGCGTTTATCGATGAAGTGGTGGATCATGTATTAGCAATTGAAAAAACACAGTTAGAACTCTATCAAGGAAACTTTACTGTTTATGAAGAACAAAAACGTCTTCGTGATGAATTTGAACTAGCGCAGAATGAAAAAATCAAAAAAGAAGTTAGTCGGTTGAAGAAAACAGCTGCAGAAAAAGCAGAATGGTCTCGTTCGCGTGAAGGCGATAAAACGAAGAAACGTGTCGGATTTGTTGATACTGAAGATCGCCGAAAAAACCTCGGAGCAATTGGTGCAGACGCTGCTCGAACGATGAAACGCTCCAAGGCCATTGTTAATCGAATGGAAACCCAGATTGGGGAGAAAGAAAAATTGTTAAAGGATATTGAATATATTGATGCGTTGACAATGAATTATCAGCCTTCTTATCATAAACGCTTGTTGAGTGTAGAAGAGTTGCAATTGAGCTATGAGTCACCATTGTTTGAAAAAATTAATTTTACGGTTGAGCAAGGAGAACGAGTTGCATTAGCTGGTCAAAATGGTGCTGGAAAATCTTCAGTAATTTACTACTTGCTAAACCAATTTCAAGGAATAGCCGAAGGAAAAGTGGGCTATCCTCAGAATCTCCGAATTAGTTATGTTCGCCAAAATTATGAAGACAATCGTGGAACGCTTAGTGATTTTGCTGAAAAAAATCAAGTAGACTATCAAGCTTTCTTGAACAATTTGCGGAAACTGGGAATGGAACGTGAAGTTTTTCATAATAAAATTGAACAAATGAGTATGGGACAACGAAAAAAAGTTGAGCTAGCTAAATCATTAGCACAACCTGCTGAATTATATATTTGGGATGAACCATTGAATTATTTGGATGTATTCAATCAAAAGCAATTAGAACAACTATTGCTTACGGTCAAGCCAGCGATGCTTTTTGTTGAACATGATCAAACTTTCTTGAAGAAAGTCGCAAATCAAGTGATTACTTTAACGCCAGTCAACTAGTTCTTGCTTTCTTGAAAGGTGGACGTTGATGAAAGCTTTTGGTATGTTGTAGGTAGTTTATAAAAATCAAAGATGAAGAGCAAAGGGAGTTTTATGACATGTTATATGTAACTAGGCACGGAGAAACTACTTGGAATGTTCAAGGTCTTGTTTGCGGACGAGCAGATGTTCCTTTAACTGAGAAAGGTAGACAGCAAGCAGTCGCATTAGCAGAAAAAGTTGCGACACTCGAGGTACCAGTAACTAAAATTATTCATTCGCCATTACAACGAGCAAAAGATACTGCACAAGCTGTTGCAGATAAAGTGGAGTTACCGTTGACGGCTGACCCACGTTTGATGGAAATGGATTTTGGTGCATATGATGGCATGCCTAGCCATGAAACGATATTTCAAGAAGCACGTTTAGAATTTGGGGTACGATTTCCAGAAGGTGAGTCACTCTTTGACATGTATGCGCGTGTTGTGCCAGTTTTACAGGAATGTCTAGCAGATGAAGAAAATACTTATTTGTTGGTCTGCCACAATGCGTTGATTCGGGCAATCAATGCGTATTTTACGCCAATGCCAAACGAAACCTTTTTTGATTTTTTTGTAGAAAATACTGAACTATTATCTTATAACTAAATGATTGAAAATGGCGTGACCAGGTCAGAGTCACGCTATTTTTTTATCTATCTAAGAAATAAAATTTAATTATTTTTATAAATGTGTTGAAATTTCATTTCTTAAGCGTTATACTCTGTTCATAGAAATGAAGACGGATACATAAAGCGAGGGATGAACATGTTTGGGTTTTCAATATTCATGAATGAGCCATTAACTCCACAAAAAAAAGCGTATATTCATAAAATGGCAACTAGTGGTTTTATTGGCATCTTTACTTCGATGCATATTCCAGAAGATGATGTCAGTGCTTATCAAGGACGACTAAGAGAACTGGGCGAAGAAGCAAAAAAAAATCAGCTCGAATTAATGGTTGATATTTCAGGAGATGCGTTGAAACGAGCTGGGTTTTCGTTGACCGATTTAACGCCACTAAAAGAAATCGGCGTGACGGGCTTACGAATGGACTATGAATTGTCTAACAAACAGATTGCTGTTTGGTCACATCAGCTGAAAATTAGTTTAAATGCTAGCACGATTACATCGGAAGATATTAGTGAGTTGAAAAAATATCAAGCGGATTTTTCTAATCTTGAAGCGTGGCACAATTACTATCCACGTCCAGAAACTGGCTTAGCCAAGTCATGGTATCAAGAAAAAAATCAGTGGTTAGCGGATCAGGGCTTTACAATTCAAGGATTTGTTGCTGGTGACGCTGATTTAAGAGGCCCATTATATCAAGGGTTACCTACTTTAGAAAAACATCGTGGTGTCCATCCATTAGCAGCAGCGCTAGAGTTAGCCGAGTGTAAAACTGATTTGATTTACATTGGTGATGCAGGTTTGTCAGAAAGAGTACAGCAACAATTCGCAACCTATCAAAATAACCGAATGATTTCATTACAAGTAGAAGTACTTGATGAGGAATTGATTGAATTAGTCTTAGGCACGCATGTCAATCGCCAAGATGAGGCGAGAGATGTCATTCGAAGTGCTGATGCACGATTTAAAAAAATTCCACAAATTTCACCTAAGCAAACGATTGAACGAACGGTCGGGAGCATTACGATCGACAATGAAAACTATCTTCGTTATATGGGTGAGATTCAATTAACCAAAAGAAATTTACCAGCTGATGAAAAAGTGAATGTCGTGGCTCAAGTGGTTACAGAAGACTTACCATTGATTCACCAAATTCATGCAGGCGTCAACTATCAACTAATTCGTAAAGAGGGAAGAAAAGATGAGCAAAATTAATTTAGATAACTTAACAACGGAACGTAGAAATCAAGAAACATTTGGACTAGACGAGATGAGTGTAACACAAGCTGTTGAGCTGATGAATCGTGAAGACCAAAAAGTCGCAGAGGCAGTTGCAAAAGAACTAGGAAGTATTGAACCGGTAATTGCGCACACGATTGACTCATTTAAAAAAGGTGGACGTTTGATTTACATGGGCGCAGGCACAAGTGGTCGTTTGGGCGTATTAGATGCAGCAGAGTGTGTACCAACATTTGGCGTTGAGCCAGAAATGGTGATTGGCTTAATCGCAGGTGGCGAGGCAGCAATGACTGTAGCTGTTGAAGGTGCGGAAGATTCATTCGAGCTCGGAGAAGAAGACTTGATTCATTTAAATTTAACAAAAAATGACATGGTCATCGGAATTGCCGCAAGCGGACGTACACCATATGTTATTGGTGGCTTAGATTATGCTCGCTCAATTGGTGCAGTGACCGCAACGATTTCTTGCAATAAAAATGCTGAAATCAGTAAACATGCTGATTTCCCAATCGAAGTTGATGCAGGCCCAGAATTTTTGACTGGTTCAACTCGCCTGAAGTCTGGTACAGCTCAAAAATTGATTTTGAATATGATTTCAACAATCAGCATGATTGGTATTGGAAAGGTCTTTAATAATTTGATGGTCGATGTTAAACCAACCAACGAAAAATTAGTGGAACGTTCAAAACGAATCATCATGCAAGCAACAGAGGTTGACTATGAAACAGCTGAGCGATACTTTAATGAAGCAGAGCAAAATGTGAAATTAGCAATTGTTATGATTTTAACAAATAGTGATAAAGAAACTGCACAGGATAAATTGGTTGAAGCAAATGGTTTTGTAAAAGGAACCTTATAAGGGGGAGCGACTGATGGCTAAAAATGAATTGACTTTAGAAGAATTAGCAAAACGCATTTATGAAGAAGCTGGTGGGATGGACAATGTTGAGAGCATTGTCCACTGCATGACACGCGTACGAATGAAAATCAAAAATGACGAACTAGTTGACACAGAAAAATTAAAAGCGATTCCAGGTGTCCTGGGTGTTGTTGAAGATGAACAACTACAAGTGATTATCGGCCCGGGGAAAGTAAACAAAGTTGCACAGCAAATGGTTGATCTTGCGGGTGTAAAACTAGGCGAAAAATTACCGGAACATGGGACAGCAGAACACTCAGCCAATTCTGGTAAGGATTTGGTAAATGAACGAGCACAAGCAATGAAAGCAGCTCAAAAATCAAAACAAAAACCATCAAAAATCAAATCAATCTTAAAAGATATTTCTAATATCTTTGTTCCGATGATTCCAGCTTTTGTTGGTACAGGGATTGTTGCGGGGATTGCCGCTGTATTAGCTAACTTAGTCACAGCAGGAAATCTTGATGCAGCAACTTGGCAACAATATATCGATGTAATGAATATCCTGAAAAACGGAATGTTCAGTTACTTAGTTATCTATACAGGGATTAACGCAGCACAAGTTTTCGGTGCTACACCAACTCTTGGTGGGGTAATTGGTGCCGTTGTGATGCTAACGGGAATGAATCCAGAAGCACCATTGAAAAATTTATTTACTGGTGAAGCTTTGGCAGCTGGTCAAGGTGGGATTCTTGGCGTAATCTTTGCTGTTTGGTTACTTTCAATAGTAGAAAAGAAATTGCACAAAGTGATACCGGATTCAATTGATATTATCGTGACACCAACGTTATCTCTAATTGCAATTGGTTTAGTGGAAATCTTCTTGATTATGCCATTAGCTGGCTTTATTTCAGACGGCATGGTTGGCGGAATCGATTGGGTGCTAAATGTCGGCGGAGCATTTGCAGGGTTTGTTTTAGGAACATTATTTTTGCCAATGGTTATGTTTGGATTGCACCAAATTTTGACACCTATTCATGTTCAAATGATTGATGAAACAGGTCGCACACTATTGCTTCCGATTCTTGCGATGGCAGGTGCAGGGCAAGTTGGTGCAGCGCTAGCTTTATGGATTCGTTGCAAAAAAGATAAAGAATTGACAGAAATGATTAAGGGCGCTTTACCAGTTGGTATTTTAGGAATTGGTGAACCATTGATTTATGGTGTGACATTACCTCTTGGCCGTCCATTTATCACCGCATGTATTGGTGGTGGTATCGGTGGGGCAGTGATCGGAATGATTGGTAATGTTGGTGCGATTGCTATTGGTCCTTCAGGTGCGGCATTGATTCCATTAATTTCAGATGGTAAATGGTGGGGCTATGTTCTAGGTTTACTTGCAGCTTACGCAGGTGGATTTGTGGCAACATTCTTCTTCGGAATTCCGAAAGAACAATTAGAAAAAGAAGCGTTAGCAGACGAAACAAGTGACAATGTAGCAACAACCAATGAAGTTGTCTTAACAGCTGTTGCTGATGGAACAGTAATGTCATTAGAAGAAGCAAGTGATCCTGTATTTGCGCAAAAAATGATGGGTGAAGGATTTTTCGTTGAACCAACAAACGGACAAATTTATTCTCCAGTTGCTGGTACAGTTCAATCTGTCTTTCCAACAAAACATGCAATTGGTATCACGACACAAAATGGTATCGAAGTATTACTTCATATGGGGATTAATACTGTTGATCTTGGCGGTGCGCCCTTTGACGTGAAGGTGACAGAGGGACAAAAAGTTACGACTGATACATTGGTAGCAAATGCAGATCTTGATGCAATCAAGGCTGCTGGAAAAGAAACGTCAATGATGGTTCTTTTAACTAATATGGATCATGTAGAAAATTTTGTTTTGGAAAAAACAGGCGAAATGAAGGCTAAGACGGCTGTGATGGATGTGAAAACTGTGTAAAAAAGGTTGTGGCGCAAAGCAATCAGCTTCAAGTAATAAAAAATGTTTTTCTAAAAATAGTTTTCCATATTTTAAGAAAAGAGGACTTATTGCCGAAGTAGTTGCTTTGGGAACACCGTATATAAAGTTGTGAAAGAAATACTCAGCTCCAATAAATAAGAATAAATTACCAGGAATTACTTCTTAAATTTTTGAGTCATTTAGGCTTCACTCGATTCCTGATTAGAGGACATCAAGGAGTAAAAATGAGTTAGGCTGGAATATCAAGAAATACAACAAAAAGAAGAACTTAGATTCCCACTCGCTTAAAATAGCTAACCAAAAACACGTTGCCAAAATCTTAAGAAAGATTTTGGCAACGTGTTTTTCATTTTTTGAAATAGCAATTCCCCAATAAAGGAATTTTTTAATTGCTTCTGGAATTTCTTTATCAGTTGACTCGCGATTATCAATTTTTCCTAATGCAATCATGTCGCTGTAAACATGACAAAATTCTGGACTATTAAAGCTAAAATTGATTGAAAGCTATCCGTATCCTTATTTTTAGATAACCATTGCATTTTTTGTATAAAATGGACAAGTCATGGCGTATTCACAATTATGCTCAAAAATAAATTTTTTTAGATTGTTTTAAATAGCACAAAGTTTTTGAGATATAATTAAAAATGATACGGAAGGTTTTTTTAGAAGTGCAAGAATAAGAAAAAAATAGATCCTTTACCTGCATTACGAGGAGTAAAAAAACTCCTTTTTTTTCTATGAATCAAGAAAGGTAGCGGGCTATGAAAGGGGAATAATGACAATACTATTCAAAATCGAGAATCATAAATTATGGGAAAGAAAATACTCTGTATTTCTGACTGTATTCAGTTTTTTAATCATGCTGATATTTTCCAAATCTTCTCCGCTCTACTTCATAAATGACTGGGTAGATGCCAATGCTTTTTTCTCAGTCGGTAAAGGAATCGCTCATGGGCAAGTGCCGTATAAAGATCTATTTGAACAAAAAGGGATACTCTTATATTTCATTCATACGATGGCTTACAAGTTGAGTACAACTTCTTTTTTCGGTGTTTATCTATTAGAAAGTATTTCGTTTGCCATTTCGATGATTTTATTGTTTAAAATTTGTAATTATTATTTCTCAGAGAAAATAGCCTTTGCAGTTACTTGTTTATCACCAATAATCTTGCTAAATAAGGATTATTTTCGTGCAGGAGATAGTGCAGAAGAGTTTGCTTTTCCTTTTGTGCTAGGGCTTTTATATTTAATCATATCTATCTCTAATACGGATGAAAGAATAAAAGGGAAGCAATATTTCATTCAAGGCTTACTGATGGGATGTGTATTTTGGATAAAATATACTATGATCAGTCCGTGGATTGCCTTTTTTCTCTTTTTTGGAATCTATTATCTAGTAAGGAAAGATTATCAGCAGTTACTTAAAGCAGTGATTTGTAGCTTGCTGGGATTTTTGTTAGTCAGCATTCCAATTATCATCTATTTTTTAGTCAACCATGCGTTACATGAAATGTATTTTGTTTATTTCAAATTCAATATGGTGTTGTATCCACAATTAGTTGACCAGGGAAATAATGTAAATATAGTTAGCCGCTTTTTTAATACATTAAAGATATTTTTTACTTTGATGTGGCCAAACAAAATTAGTTTAGCTGTCTTGATGATTGGGTCTGTCTACCTTTTATTTACAAAGGCAATCTTTAAGCAAACTCGTTTTAAAGTGTTGTGGCTGTTTATGTTTTTATGCACTAACTTTTTTGTTTTTTATGGTGGAATTCCATTGAACTATTATCTCTTGTTGGACTTAACCATATTATTAGTAGGATTTTTGGGTTTTTGTTTATTGTTGAAAAATTTAGTAATTCGATATAAATTGCAACGGCCTGAAGTAAGTAAATTTTTAATACCAGGGGGCATTATTTTTGCAATCCTATTGATGGTTATTTCAAATGATACTTTTAGAGATATGCGCTTTTTTACTAATCGACCAAGCATTCAAATAAAAAATGCTGCAAATACAAATCCAAATGCAAAAGTACCAGCGCAGTTAGAATTTGCTAAATACTTAAAAGGCAAGGAAGATGTGACTCTGCTAAACTATCGCTTTGTTGATTATGGATTTTCTGTAATCCCCAATATTGTTCCGAGCGTCAAGTATTTTATGAATGTCAATATCCCTTACGAAGTTTATCAAGAAAGTATGGATCAACAAAATAAATATGTAGAAGAAAAGAAGACCGACTACGTTGTTGCTGGTCTTGATTTGAATGATGATGTGAATAATTTTGGTACGCCTTGGCTTCACGAGAACTATCATCCGATTGCTGTCCATGTCCAGGAGCGTGAGGAAAATATCTTGAAATATGTGCTTTATGAAAAAAATAAAAAATGAATTGATTAAAAAAGAAAAGAGGATTACTTATGGAATTGAAACCAGAAATGCTACCGATTTACAGAGAAATAACGAAAATTGTAATGAACACTATTCCCAAAGAAAAAAAGAAGTAGAGAATCAGGATTTAGTGATAAGAACTTTATATTTTGACCTAGTTACTAAAGCTGAAACAATTAGTTTTCTATATGAAAATAAAAAAAGCGATGATATTGGTATGATTTTTCGATCTTTTATAGAGTTATATATGTATCTAAAATATATACTTGAAAAAAATACCGTAAATAAAGCTAGGGCTTGTTTTTATTGGCAAAAACACCAGAACATAAAAATACTAAATAATAATTTGGAATTGATGGATTCTGAAGAAAAACAGTTAGCTTTGAAGGAAATTGATGACAGTCTACGAAATAGTAATAATTCCTACTATGATGATTTGTCTACATACAAGGATTATATTGAGGCACAAATAAATTCTTGTTACACAAATAATATTTCCCTCGGAAAAAGGCGAAATTGGTAGAATGAGTCAGGTGATCAAAAAAGTATCAAATCATTGTTTGAAAATCTCAGCGAATTACAAGTTTATGTTGTAATTTATGCTAAATATCCTGCTTCTTCATACGGATTAAGTGTTCTTGGAAATATGGATGTGACTAAAAATAGCATAGAGATAACAAAACCGTCAGATAAAGATACAGGGCTTACTATTATAAATGGATATCTCTTTGATATGACGCAAATTATTGTTGACTATCATGATATTAGGCAAGAAGTTCCGCCCTCAATATTAGAAATAAAAAATATATTTGGCCAACAGAATTAAAATGAAAATCTAAGTCCAACAGAGTATGCTTGGATAATCAAAAGACAAATTTAGTGTAGATTATTAATTGTACGAGGACATTTAAGTTGAGCATTTAAATTATTGATGCTATAATGTGATTGCGAAATGAGATAAGCTATACACGAATAGCACAAAAGCCAACCCTATTGCGAGTAGGGTTGGCTTTCTTTATGTTCGTTGCGACTCCGAACATGTGGGTTAGAGACAACTTGCTTTAGTTATCGTCTTTCTCGTCTAACCAGTGAGAAACTAGTTCGATGACCAGTCCAACAAAAATTGGTGCGATAACCAATGAGATAAGCTCTTTCACGAAAAACACCCCCAATCAGGGGCAAGTTGCCAAAAAAATTATACCATTAAAAAAGCATAGTACAAAAAAACTCAGCGAATTACTTTTAAATTACACTTATGCTCTAGATCGATTAAAATTTGTGATCAATAAATTATATGGAACTTAAAAAAATAATGCAGATAAAAAAGTTCAATAGGGTATACTCTGTTTCCCTTTAACTTAATCTGAGATTTAAACGAATTGCGGGGCGGTCTTTTGACCTAGGTATTAAAAGGAGAATAGTTGTTAGCAAAGTAATGCACTTATGTTTATAAAATAACTTTTTATGAACATAAATGTACACAAAACTTATTATGATAATTTATATGTGTAAATACATATATTACAAATAAATAAAAAGAAGATCTTAATGATGAATAACTCACTTAACGAAAGTAATCGCTATAAAAATGTGTGGCTTTGGTATTTGTTACTAATGATAGGTACATTGGTCTTATTGTTTTATCCTACAATGATAGCAAAAGCAGATGTTCAAGAATTTCTTACGTTAGATACAACAATATTAAATAAAGAAGATTTACCCTCTGATGTTCCTATAGAAAAAACATTGGAAAATATAACTAAACAAAATAGTAGGACTGTAGAAACAGGTATTTTAGAGTCTCAAAACGATGATCGATCATTAAGAGGAACAACGGTTGTTGGAGCCAACATTATTCGTATGAGTGGCACAACTTGCCAATTATATATTTCTTGGGCTGGAACAGATTCAATCGGTACTTGGCGTGCGAATAATATAAAAGCGACGAATTTGAATTTGATTAGTCCAGTAACATATCTAAATATAAATAACTATAGTAGGGAAACAACTGCTAGTCCAGTGGGAACTTGCTATGTAGGAATCATGTCCATTCCTACTGGAGAAACGAAAGCCAAAGTTTCTGCAACAAACTTACAAGCTTATTACCTTAGTTATGGATGGAGATCAGGTATAATTAATAATGGAACTGTAGTTATTAATTAGTGAGAGGAGAAAGCTTTGAGAAATTTTTCCGAGTTACTGAAAAAGTACCAAGATGCATTTATATATACTGACAAGCGAGAAAAAACAAGTGATATTTTGAAAAAAATTGTTGACGTAGAAGAAAAAAAATTGACTTTCTTTCGCAAAAACGGATTAAGTTATTAGAAGAAAATATAGTAAATTCGATATATTTTGATGAATCGAATGAGCCTTCAGTAAAGTTGCTGTTTGTGATTAACAATGAAAGGAGTAAAAAATATTATCAACATCCATACTTTATTCAAAGTGTCACAGATCCATTATTGAAAGACGAGCGAATATATGTTTTTTATGATGAATCGGTGGGCATTCTTGAAACGAATAGTAGTCTTTTAGCTTTAGATGTTAGAATACTTACGGGTATTTCCAAAAAGAATGTTGAAAAAGAAGATATAATTTTTAAAGATTACATTTCTGCTTTTGAGCGGAAATTTGATTTAACTTAATTCATATTGATAGTTTTTTTATTATTTTTAATAAAAATCAAGTTAAAAATTCAGTGTGGTATAGATAACTATTAAATTACAATATCCTGTTTTATTCGATAAACTGTCTGTCTAGTAACATTGTAATTTTTCGCAATCTTTGAAATAGCGATACCCTCATTTAAATCCTTAACGATGTTTTCATAAACTAAACGTCGTTGAGGATTTTTTGTGTCTGCGCTATAAAGTTTTGGACGTCCCTTGTAGACACTATTCGCTTTGGCAATTTTTATTCCTTGTGCCTGACGTCGTTTAGATTCAGTACGTTATTGGTACTCTAGAAAAAAATATTCAATGAGATCCAGTTTTGGTTATATGAAAAAGATATATACATTACTGATAAATTTACATAAATAACTGAGTAAGATTCGAAGTATCTTTGATAAAGAATTATCCTGGTTAATCAACGGCAACTAGCTCGTGAATGTTTACACGATATAGAATGTAGTTAAGGAGAAACGAAATAATGAAAAATAAATATTTTAGTTGGGGGATATTAGTGTTAGTAGTCGTAGTCGCTGGTATTTTAGCTTTATTTAAAGCCGAAGAAGGTTGGCTTGGATTTTGGGATGGAATAATAGAATCTACTATAATCTGAAAAATATTATGATAGGTTACGCTTACTTTAGATTAATCCATAGAGTAGTAACAACGCTGCTATTACTCCAACTTTCATTTTTCAATCTCCTTTTCTGATTCTATTTCTCGGATCGCTTGCTTGATGATATCCATAAGCTTCTGATATTCTAAAATTTGATCTTCTATTTTGGATCGCTCGGCAAGCATTTCTCAATAGCCAGCTGAAAGCTGGGTAGAATACCTTTTAATAACACTTGCATGATTAGCTACATCAACTACAGGCTCAACACCTACTCCCAATACTAAGTCGCCGCCCTGAATTTCTCCAACAAACCCCTCATGAGGATTTCCGCGAAGACCATTGTTGTCAATAACAGGAACATAATTTAGGAATTTAACCAGATTATTTTTGTTTGATATCCATAATACTTTATCAGCATATCTGCTTTCACATTATAACAAGTACGGTAAAGAAAAAACTAAAAAAAAATCAAATCAACCCCAACTGCAAGAATAACCAATATATTTAAAACAGAAAGGAATACTCCTAAATATAAAAAACTGTGATATATTTTCAATTTTAGCCTCTTTTTAAACTCCAAAGTTAAATATATCAAAATAAATGCTGCTAATGGAGTAAAGAAAGAAGCAATTGCTACCAACAATAGAAAATAAAAATTTTGATTGTTTATGGCACCGTTCTCTTCCGGAGTAGATTGAAGCATCTCAACGGAATCATCTATAAAATAACTAATTGGAACTTCATAGAATTTACTAATTATCTTTAAGTTTTCTGTATCTGGAATAGAGTAACCTCTTTCCCAATTAGAAATGGTTTGTCTCGAGACATTAATTTTGGTAGCTAGTCCTTCTTGCGTATAGCCGGCTGCTTTCCTTAAATTCCTCAGTTTTTCTTCCATAAATTGCCCTCCAATATTAAATTTCAAAGGTTTGCAAAGTGATTTTGACAGATTATTTCCCGATATTACGCAATACTTATTGAGTAATCCCAATTACTTTATAAAAAACGCATAAGGAGCGATACAGATGAAAAAATCAATTTTTTTAAAAACGAGCATTGTTTTAACCACTATTTTAACACTAAGCACCAGCCTAACACCATTGACAACTTTCGCTGCAGAAAATCACAGCATAGACGAACAGACAGTACCAGCGTCAACCAGTTCAGATTTAAAAGAACAATTTGGTCTCACAGAAAAGGAGTTGAATTCTATTGATAAAACACAAAATTTTACACCAACCGCAGATCAATTAAAACAAATTGACAATTTATTAAACCGTAACCATAATGCCCGTATATTCGGACTTGATGATGTGTTAGAATTAATTGCAATTGTAGGAGTTGGTTATGCAGCTGGTCACTGGGCAGCAAGCGAGGCGCATAAACGCTTTGGCCTATCAGCTGCAAGCTATAAATCAAATAGATGGTGGTGGAGAGCAGGAATCGCTGCTGCTGCAGGAGTTCCAGCTGCGGTAGGATTCGATGATTATTTCTATGGAATCTAAAAGAAATACGAAAGCAAGAGTAAAACGTCTTCAATATCTTTTCGTTATATTGATGATCGTAGCTTTAATTAGAGAAGTATACTTTTTAGCATTTAGCTTTGGAATTACATCAAGTATATTTTATCTATTCCAAAAGAACTACAAAGAGAATAATACATAGGTTGAGTTATCTCGCTTCTACGTATAACAAAAAGAGCTTGGGACGTAAGTTCTAACAAAAATCCAGATGCCAGTCAAACTGATTGGCATCTGGATTATTTGTATTAAAATAAAAACACCATTGCTAAAATAAAAGTGACTAAACAAATAAAAAAGCGAGGCGTTCTTATGTTTAAAATTATACCACAAATCAAGTCGTTCCTCCTCTAGATTTTAGTTTTCAGTTAGAAAAAAATGATATTGCGTTCGCTATTGATGAGTTAATTGAAAGTATTCCTGAAGAGCGTTTCATTCCTTTTCATCCTCAAATGGGGCCGTCTTCCTATCATCAAAAAATGATGATGAAGATGATTTTATGTGCCTACGCACAATCCGTGTTTTCTGGTCGAAAGATTGAAGCATTGACGAAAGACAGTATTCGCATGATGCGGCTTACGCAAAGTTATCAGCCTAGTTATCGAACAATTAATCGGTTCCGTGTGAATCCTTTGGTGAACACACTCCTTCGAGCGTACTTCGTTCAGTTCCGTAGCCAATTGGTCAAGGAACAACTGATTGATGAAAAAGTCATTTTTATCGATGGGACAAAGATTGAAGCCACTGCCGATAAATACACCTTTGTTTGGAGAAAATCAATTGATAACTTTGAGAAAAGGCTTACTGAAAAATCAGCTTTTCTTTATGATGAATTGGTAAAAAATCAAGTTATTCCTGAAATTGAGCGCGAGTCCACAAAGGAATTCAACTGATTAAGTCAGATTGAGGAACACCTTACTCCTGTTGTCGATAAATTGACAGAAAAAATCGAACAAGAAGATGGCGTGACTCGAAAACAGTTGCGTTCGAAACGAAAAATCCCCAAAAAAATCAGAAAACTATTTCATGATTTCAAAGAAAACTTGCCTATCAAAGACATAGACAAATTCTAGGAAACCGAAATAGTTATTCTAGAACCGACCTAGATGCTACGTTTACGCGCATGAAGGAGGATCACATGAAAAATGGTCAGTTGAAAGCTGGCTACAATCTTCAAATCGCCACAAACAGTCAGTATATTTTAGGCTATGAGCTTTTCTCAAATCCAACAGATACACGAACACTGCGTCCTTTTTTAACTACTTTAAAAGAGCGTTTCTTTGAACTACCAACCTACATTGTCGCAGATGCCGGTTACGGAGGAGAAGAAAACTATCAAGCCATTTTAGAAGCCCATGGGCGGACACCACTCATTACCTATTTGATGTATCATAAAGAACAAAAGAAAAAATTCAAACAAGACCCATTTCTTCCTGCAAACTGGTCGTATCAAGAATTAGATGATACGTTTCTTTGTCCTAATGGATGAAAAAGGAGGTTTCGCAATTACTCTATTCGTACAGATAAAGATGACTTTAAACGATAGTTAAAACAGTATGAATGTGAAGACTGTTCGAATTGTCTTCTTCAAAGCCAGTGTAAAAAGCAAAGAGTGACAAGAAGCGTAAGATTAAAAAGAACATGAACTGGGAATACTTTAAAGCAAAGATTCAACAGCTACTTTCAGAAGAAAAAACTGGTAAAATCTATCGTCAACGAAAAATTGACGTTGAACCAGCTTTCGGACATTTGAAGGCTTGTTTAGGTTTTACTCGGTTCTCTGTTCGAGGAAAACAGCAGACAAACAATGAAATTGGCTTTGCGTTAATGGCAGTAAATTTAAGAAAATATAGATTGAACATGCCCACAATCAAGGAAGATTCTTCCAATAATTTCAAAAACAGACGGCTGAAAATCCTTTTTACGATTTTCGGTCGTCTGTTTGATGGTTCTTAGGACTTATGTCCCAAGCTCAACGTGTTTTTGATTTTGGTAGGCCATTTACTGGTTTTGTCCCAGGCCCCGATTCATTTTTATCGTTAATTGGTTAAGATTTTTATATTAACCAATGTTTTTGTTTATTGATTGTCGTTAAACACTTGAGTCAATGTTTGATAAATTTGTGCCACATCAGTTGGCGTACCACGTAATTCATAATCAGCTAAGAAAGGAAAACCAAATTGTTGCGCATATTGTTTAGCAGTTAAGCAATACTGGTTGTTGAAATTTTTATTGCCACTACCAACAACACCTAAACAAAATTGATAATTATTTTGAAAATCCAGATATTCACGCATGGTTTCAGTCAGAATTTCAGTATCACCATTATCAATTCCGTTGCCACCTTCCAAATAAGTCGGAACAAATGTGAAGAAGGGTTCAGTTTCTTGTTCAAAATCACTATTTTCATGGATTTCTTTTAGCGTGATTTCAGGTAAAGTGTTATCTGCTTGATGCTGTTCTTGGGCGTATTCCATCAGATGATGAGCAAAAGCACGCGTGTTACCAGAGATTGATATATATAAAATGTTCATTTGAGTTCCTCCTATTCGTCTGTTTAGTATAGCATGTTTTTAAGGAAACGACAGAAGGAAAAAGGCGAATGTTTATATGGTGTTTTGTGAATAATTAGAAAAAAATGTATAAAATAATAATTTTGTGAGAGTTTTAGTGAAAAGGGTAAAAGCAACAGTGGTTTGTTATAATTTGATAAAAGCGGTTTTTTATTTGGAGGATACTTGCATGAATGAGATAGAGCGACAGAAAAAAGGGATTGGGCTAATTCCACTAGCAGCCATGGTCATTGGTTCAGCTATTGGAGGTGGCGTTTTCGGTATCATGACAGACATCTCTGGTTCAGCAGGAGGTGCAGCGCTCTTTAGTTGGTTACTTGTCGGCTCGGCAATGTTGATGTTATCTTTGTCTATTAACAATTTAAACAAAAAACGTCCGGATTTAGAGGGCGGAATCTTTAGTTATGCTGAAGCGGGATTTGGTCGATTTGCAGGATTTATCAGTGGTTGGGGCTATTGGCTGACTTGTTGGTTAGGAAATGTTGCTTTTGCAACGTTGCTGATGAGTGCATTGGGGTATTTTTTCCCAGTGTTTGCTGGTGGTCAAAATATTCCTTCTGTGATAATGAGTACTCTTTTACTTTGGGGATATGCTTGGTTAGTCAATCGCGGAGTAGAAAATGCAAGTATTGTGAATGCAATCGTGACGATTTGTAAATTAGTACCACTTTTTTTATTCATTGTGGTAGCAATCAGCACATTCTCGATTCAACAATTTATTGCAAACTTTTCAAGTGATATTATTTTAACAGCCAATGGACAAGTTGTTCCATTTTCGAGTCAAATTTTAAGTTGTATTATGGTGATGCTCTGGGTATTTGTTGGAATTGAAGGTGCATCAGTTGTTGGTTCGCGTGCAAAGAAAAAATCAGATGTTGGAAAAGCAACGATTTTAGGGATTCTTGGCTTGATTTTGATTTACGTGTTAGTTTCTATGCTTCCGTATGGAACGATGCCAATGAAAGAACTTCAATCGATTCAGACACAACCGGCTATGGGGTATGTATTTGAAAAAATGGTTGGTAAATGGGGCGCAGTAGTAATTAACGGAGGTTTGATTATTTCGTTATTTGGTGTGTGGCTTTCATGGACGATTTTACCAGTAGAAACGATGCGCAATATGGCACAAGATGGTTTGTTACCAAAAAGTTGGAGTAAGGTGAATGCACAAGGCGCACCAACCTTCGCGATTATTTTAACAACGTTGTGTACAAATGTGTTCTTGTTATCACTTTTATTTACAGACAGTGCGTATAACTTTGCGTATACTTTGGGAACGGCAGCGATTTTCTTTACGTGGTTATTTCTCGGATTGTATCAAATGAAATTATCCTATCAACGTCGTGAATGGGGACAGTTTTTGATTGGCCTGTTAGCCAGTGCCTTCCAAGTTTGGGCAATGTTTGTGGTTGCCTTTAACGAAGTAATGCTTGTCTTGGTTCTTTTCTTGCCAGGTATTTACTTCTATCTGCAAGCTAGAAAAGAGCAGGAACAGCCAGTCGATCATGTGAAAATCGATCGCTTCTTATTGATTTTGGTCACTTTAGTAGGAGTCGTAGCTTTAATCCTATTTGGAACAGGAAAACTGCATGTGTAGTTGATTGCAAGTTCTTTAAAGTAAATAAAATAGTTATTAGTAAAAAAGATAGCTTTAATTTCCAAACCTTCGGAAATTGAAGCTATCTTTTTATGTATATCAAGGTCCCTATTTATAATAAATTGGCACCAACAGCCTATCAAGGTCAACTAGAAGGAACAATGGTTCATTTTTGTGCTTGATAAAATAAGCCACTAATTTTATAGCCAAGCTTTTTGTACATTTCTTTTGGTGTATCGGAATAGTCAGCAACAACAACGATAGTCGTATCTTGACAAAAATTCGCTACATATTGTTGTAATGATTTAGCAACTGTTTGATTTCTAAAGTCTGGCGCAGTATAAATATCATAAATTTCAATATTTGTTGGATGCTTAATGACCGTCGCAAAGCCAATCACCGCTTGATTTGTTGAAGCAATAAATAGATCTAAGATGTCCTCTTTAAATAAAGTTAGGAGAAAGTGTTGATTGATTTTTGCAAATTCTTCACCGTAGATAAGGTCTTGCGTAAATTTGCTATTTAAAAATTCAGTGAGTGTAGCTGTATGTACCTTTGAAATCTCAAATTTGGGGAAGCTTGTTGAGGCTAACTGATTACTTGGAATAGTAAAAATCAACATTTTTTCTGTAGAGAATCCTTGCGTCTCTAAATGAGCTAAAAAAGAATCAGAAGGGGGGAAGTTAAATTTAAACATAGGTGCATCGTTCATCCAGTTTTCCATAAAGTTCTCTTCAATAGCAGCTAATTCATCAATAGAAGGTTCTTTTTTTAACCAAATAAAATTCTGGTCATATAGGTAATTGGAATACGCACTAAAATGTTTCTGAAATAAGTCTGTTTCATAAGAAATCTTAGATCCAGTAAAAAATTGTTTATTCATAAGCTGGTGCTCTCCTTTTAGTTGATAATATTTTTTAATAGTTGTTCTGTTTTCTTTTTAAAAAAGCCGATTTGCTCGTACATCTATTAACAGCGTAATCCAAATCAGTGAAAATGACAGCTATTTTTTGACGTAACATACGCAAATCGACCCAATTCATTTTTCATTCTTGTTTAATGGCCACTTGTCATTTTGATACCAACGATGCTAATCAACAAAAGCCCGACAAAAAGCCAAGTTGCTGTATTCAGTTTGTCATGGAATAAGACAACTCCAATGATAACGGAACCTAGGGCACCAATCCCTGTCCAGATAGGGTAAGATAAACTCATTGGTAAGTGTTTGATCGCTTTTGATAAAAAATAGAAACTGGCAATCATACCAATAATCGTATAAATCGAATAATTAACTTTTGAAAAGCCATCACTCCATTTCATCATTGTTGACCAAAATACTTCTAGAACTCCTGCTACAATTAATTCTAACCATGCCATAGCCAAATGCTCCTTTCTAAAATTTTGAACACAAAAAAGAGGAGAACCATTCCTTCAAAGACCTAACGGAATGATTATCCTCATATGCTACCCGGTGGCAGCTTTGTATTCGATTAATAGAGTCAGTATAGCACATTTTAAATAGGTTGGCATTTCTAAAGATAAAAAAACACTATCCAACAAAATTGTAAGAGGAATAGTTGCTCTTAAAATGGTTTTGTTTCTTGCGAATTAGTATACTAAAGAAATGTTATTAAATAATGAAAAAGTTGAGGGTTTAAGAGTGAATTTTAAAGGAATAAATAGTTTTCAATTAAAGTGGTTAGCGATTGCTTTTATGGTTGTGGATCATGTGAATAGTTATTTTGGGTCACAGCTAGGTTTTCCTTCATGGGTAGCATGGTTAGGGAGATTTGTTGCACCTTTATTTGTTTTTTTATTAGTAGAAGGATTTAGACACACGCGAAGTCGAGCAAAATATGCAAAGCGTTTGGGGTTGGCTGCATTCGTTACGGCAATCGGTAATGTGGTTTACCAGTTGCTGACGGGAGCCTATATCAATCCTTTGACACATCAGCCTGATTACTTTTTATTTTTAGGCCCGCACAATATTTTTCTTACGCTATTTCTTTTATTTTGTATGATGTGGGTGCTAGCTACGATGAAACAAAGTAGTGTGGGACAAAAAATTATGTTGATCCTGACATTTTTGATTTTATTGGTGCTTACAGCAGCATCAGAAGGAGGCATCTATCTGATTCCAATGATGTTGCTGATGTTTGTTTTCAAAGAAGAGGGACAAAGAAACAAATTGTTAATTGGGATTTTTGTTTATACCATGATTTTACTTGCCCTAGCTATTTCTAGTTACATGCAGACGCCAGTGAATCAAAGTTTCTATGATTATTTAACTTTTGATAACGAGTTTATGATGGTGACAGTTATTCCATTAATTGCATTATACAATGGTCAATTAGGTGGGACTAATAGCAAGTGGAACAAATATTTCTTCTATCTTTTTTATCCTATTCACCTCTGGATCATTTATGTTATCTTCTATTTTGTACGTTAACGCTGTCGTAAAAAATACTGTAATCGCTGGGTGACTGATTACAGTGTTTTTTTATTTTGTCGATTAATTGACAGAATTTTCGCACATTGATGTCTTTTCATTCGATTTCAACTATATTTTCATTCAAATTTGTTTTATAATTAAAAAATATCTTGTCATTTGGGGGAGGAAAACAAATGGAGAATTATCTAAGCCTTTTAGGCGTTTTAATTGTTATTATTGGTTTTGCACTAAAATTAGATTCAATTTTGATTGTGATGGTTGCTTTAGTCGTAACTGCTTTAACAGGTGGGCTAGGGATTAATGGCATGCTTGAGTTATTGGGTACCAGCTTTGTAAATAATCGAGGCATGGCTATCTTTATTATTATCATGTTAGCAACAGGAACGTTAGAAAGAAATGGATTGAAAGAGTCTGCTGCGACTTTGATTCAACGATTCAAAAAAGTTTCAGCTGGCATGATTATCGATATCTATGGAGTTTTCCGGATGATTTTTGCTGCGTTTAATGTGAGCTTTGGGGGCGTTGCAGGATTTGTTCGTCCAATTATTTTACCAATGGCATTAGGCACAGTTGAATCAAAAGGACTGAAAGTTCATCCAGAACATGAGGAAGAGCTTAAAGGAATGGCATCTGCTATGGAAAAT
Organism: Enterococcus sp. C50; assembly: GCF_040887505.1. Lineage (NCBI taxonomy): Bacteria > Bacillati > Bacillota > Bacilli > Lactobacillales > Enterococcaceae > Enterococcus > Enterococcus sp. C50. Next base: position 57,341 of record NZ_JBFOFW010000010.1, read on the forward strand.
ATTTGTTGGTTCTTTGGACAAGTTTTATTTATCGGTGGTGCGGGCGCCTTGCTAGTACAGTCAACATTGAAAGACTTAGGTTATGAAGTGACCTTAGGACAGTTAGCGCTGGTTGAAGTACCAGTGGCACTGACTGCATTAGTTGTTTCTAGTATTTATTTCTATTTAAAAGAAAAGAAATTAGCAAAGAAATATTATTCTCAAGAAAAGGAGCAATAAGATGAATTTTTTTACGAATCCTGATATTTTATTAAGTGATAAATTACTTGAAATTTTATATATCATCATGGGTCTAGTCTTAGTTTATACAGGGCTACGAAATCTACTTGATAAAACGAATCCACATCGTTATGGCTCAGCCTTTTTTTGGGCAACGTTAGGTGTGGTGATTGCAGCCGGCCGATGGTTGCCACCACTAGTAAGTGGTATCTTGATTTTTGCTATGACGATTCCAGCAATTGCAAAAAGGGTGAGCAAGGGTGATAGTCGTTTGCCTTCAAAAGAATATATGGAAAAAATGTCAAGCAAACTAGGCATGAAGATTTTTATTCCAGCGTTAAGTATTGGGGTATTTGCAATTTTGTTTGCCTTATTCACCAAATTAGGTGCTTTAGTTGGAGTTGGAGTTGGTGTCTTTGCAGCGATGGCGATTTTGATGTTCTTTTCCCGCGACAATCAGCCTACAACGTTCTTAGACGACGCAGCTGATATGTTAGGAACAGTTGGTCCGTTGAGTATGTTACCAATGCTACTTGCTTCATTGGGCGCTGTGTTTACCAGTGCAGGAGTAGGAACGGTGATTTCAAATGCTGTTGGTACAATTGTTCCTGAAGGAAACGTGAATATTGGGATTATTATCTATGCAGTGGGAATGGTTGTCTTCACAGTAATTATGGGGAATGCCTTCGCAGCAATTACAGTCATGACTGTTGGGATTGGTGCACCGTTTGTCTTTAGTCAAGGAGCAAATCCAGCGCTGATTGGAATGGTTGCTTTAACTTGTGGTTTTTGTGGAACGCTCTTGACACCGATGGCTGCAAACTTTAATATTGTTCCAGTCGCTATGTTAGAAATGAAAGACAAGTATGGCGTAATCAAAAATCAATTATTTATTGCTTTATTTATGTTAGTATTCCAAATTGCTTATATGATTTTATTTAAATAATTAGGAGGAACAAAAGATGAAAGTATTAGTAACAGGTTTTGATCCATTTGGTGGCGACAAAGTAAATCCAGCTTATGAAGCTGTAAAAAAAATGCCTGCAGAAATTGCGGGAGCTGAGATTATCAAACTAGAAGTACCAACTGTTTTTGGAAAAAGTAGCCAAGTAGTCAGAGAAGCAATCAAAGAGCATCAACCGGAAATTGTCATTTGTGTTGGACAAGCAGGAGGTCGCTCAGCTGTTTCATTTGAACGAGTAGCAATCAATCTAGCAGAAGCACGTATTCCTGATAATGAAGGAAACCAACCGTTTGATACGGCATTGGAAGAAGACGGACCAGCCGCTTATTTCACTACGTTGCCAATCAAAGCAATGACTAAAAATGTTCACGATCATGGACTGCCAGCATATATTTCTTATACTGCAGGAACATTTGTCTGCAATGATATCATGTATCGTTTATTACATGTCCTTCATACAGAATTTCCAACAATTCGTGGTGGCTTTATCCATGTGCCGTTTTCACCTGATCAAGTAATCGAACGTCCAGTGGGTACAGCATCTATGTCATTAGCTGATATTGCCGATTCACTAACGTATGCGGTCGAAGCTGCAATTGAAAATGAACAAGATATTTCTGGTAATGCAGGTACAACTCACTAATAATTAGCAATCAAATAGTAGAGGCTGGCAACTAACGACTCGTTAGATCCCAGCTTCTTTTTTTAGGAGGGAAACGTTATGGAAGAATGGAAAGCAGTATTTGAAGAATGGTTTCCCAAAGAACTAAATAAGAAAAGTTATCCAATTAAAGTATCAAAACAATATACCAGCAATCAACGCTTTGAAATTTATGAACGGTTGACGAAGCCACAACGCAAATTAGTTGATAAATACCGTCGTTACTTAATCAATTCACGTTTTATGGAAGAAAATTATTTGGCTGCTACGGATTGGGTATTTGCTGACTTTAAAATCAACCCTTTTTTTCGAACTTCTCGAAGACAAGAAAAGTTGTATTGCGATTGTGGACGAGAATTAAAGGTTCAATACATCGTTAAATCTCCAAAAACAGGGAAAATTCTAAAACTAGGAATCAATCACTTTGCCGAGCATCTGCATGTTTCACCAGCAATTGCAAATTCAATCCATCAAGGGATGACACAAGTTGATTTAGCATTGGATGAACTATTATGGTTAAAACAACAAAATATCGAATTTCCTGAAGTGTTATGGCAAGAATATCTTTTTTCTTTGTACCATAACCGACGATTGAAACGACCGTATTTACCAGACGTTCATTTGGCTAAACGAGTAGCAGATTTTCGACAAGCTCAGATGCCCATTTACTTAGCAGATTATCAGGCAATAGAACATGAAATCCAAAAAATCAGTGAGCAGATTGCTGATCAGCCAAAGAAAAGTCGAGCAAAGAAGGAATTATTTGAAGATTTTACAGAAGAGTTAACGAGGAACGTTGAAGAATTTTTGACAAATTACCGTGCATTTTTACGAAAAGATTGGCAAGCTGTCTTGATGGATACAAAGGAAAAATTACCAAGCAGTTATTTTGACTTATTGATTGCTGAATTACGTTCGTTCAATCGAGAACAGCCGACGCATCAGTTGACTGAAGCGAAGGTGCGCGCACAACAACAACGTTTTATCCAACCGGATATTTACATCTTGATTTGGGAAAAATATGCCTATTATGGTTTTACAGAAGGCTTTTTTGATAGTTTGCCGAGAGTTATCCGTAATGGATTTTTAAAAGCCTTACGCCGAGAAAATACGAGTGAGCAACTGTCGAGCATTGAAGTCAAATCAACTAGTAAAAAGCTGACTGAACAAGAATGGCAAAGCCTTGCTCACTCACTTCATGGCAAAAAAGTAGCCGAAGTGATTGTTGATTTTGAACAACGGCAGTATGTCTTTTCAGAAGAACAAAAAACAGCGTTAGATTATTATCAAAAATTAGAACACTCTCTTTATTTAGAAAAGCCAGAAGTTAAAGCACTATTGAAAGAATTGCTATAAAAAAACTACTGTGACGAAAAGTCACAGTAGTTTTTTGTTCGTTGCTTTAAGCTGTTCTTGATACAACCTTCGCCAATAAGAATTTCTTTTCTAAACTATTTTTAGAAAAATTTCCTTATTGGTTGAAGCTAACCATTTTGCGTCACAACCTTATTCACGGTGTTCCCAAAGCAACTCCTCGAAATAATTCACAACTGTCCAAAAACATGAAAAACTATTTTTTGCCAGTTGCTCATTATTTTGTCAGAGCTGAACGTTTTGCGCCACAACCTTATTCACGGTGTTCCCAAAGCAACTCCTCAATATAACTTGCATTCACTTCAAAATATGAAAAGCTATTTTGAGTGTTTGCTCATTATCTGTTCGGAGCTAAACGCTTTGCACCACAACCTTATTCACGGTGTTCCCAAAGCAACTCCTCAAGATAACTTGCATTCACTTCAAAATATGAAAAGCTATTTTGAGAGCCTGCTCGCTATCTTGTCGGAGCTAAACGCTTTGTGCCACAACCTTACGCGTGTTGATGTGTCTGATAATATTCTTCTTCCATTTTTTGCATTCTTTCACGTTCTTTCTGGTTGTACCAAGGAGAAACGGTGAAGGCCAATACATCGTTTAGCAAATAAACAGAGCTGTTAACAAACATTGCTAGACTCGCAGAACCATGTGTAAATGATACATACCAAAGAACCATTTGAGCCAAACCAGATGCTAACCACCAATAATATTGATTGTTATATCGCAAGAAGCTGATGATACCAGCTGAAAGACTGATTGAAAAGGCAATCGCATCAATCCAAGGACGAGGATCATCAGTATAACGACCAATCAAGAAACCTGAAACAAAATAAACAAGAATAGTACCGATAATTGCGATGAACCAACTTTTACCAGTAAATTTACGAATTTTTGAAGCCATATTGTGATTCCATTCTTTACTTAATAAAACGGGAATATCCAAAGTTACCATATAAGCAATTTGTTCACCTATACTTAAATAATTTTTAGCTGAAAAGCCGACAATGATGAAACACATAGCAGATAAAATGCCCAAAACACCATTAACAGATTTCGCAGCGTTGATCGATAAAATACATAAAACACCTAAATTAGTCCCGATAAAAGCAACAATCGACAGCCAAGTAATGGGGCTATTTACGAGTGTCATGATTTGACAACCCAGACTAAAAAAGAAAAGATAATAATTTTGTTGAGGCCAACCTTTTAGCTGATGAGCTAGAAAATGAAAATATGATTTCATGTATAAGAACTCCTTTAGACACAAAATGTAGTGTCTCTAGATTTTTTTACCACAATCTATTGTATGCTTTTAAATGATAAAATCTAGTCTTACAATTTAAAAAAATCTGTGTTATGATATTTTTATTTCAAATTTCTGCAAAAAACAGAAAAGATTTCAAAGCGTAAATCAAACAAAAAAGCCATTAGTCAATTACCTGACTTTTGGCTTTTCTTTTTCATTGTAGAGAGAATGTCATCTGAACCGGATTATGATCTGAATAAGCAAATTTCGTATCAATTACTTGAATATCTTTAATTGAAAGATTATCAGAAACCAAAAATCCATCAATTAACGTGACGAAAGTTTTGTCTGGTTGATAAGCTTCGTTTAAATTGCGTACAGAAGGAACTGCTTTTTCTGCTAAATCTTTTCGAACGATGTGCATGCCTTTCGGTAAAAGTTCTTCAGGAAACGCATGTGTCCAACTCAAATCTTCTTTTGTTTCGCCAAAAATTTTCTCGCTATCCGGCAACAGAGTGTGATTATAATCACCACCTACAATGATATAATTTTTTTCTGCTTGATCTTTTTTGATTTGTGCGGCTAATTTTTTGATTTGTGCTTTTTGAATTGCAGGATCTTTTGTATAAGCAGAGAGATGTAAATTATAAAGTGAAAGAAATCTGCCATTTGCAACAGGAATTTTACTTACCGTAAATGCACGGTCTAAGTCAAAAAACTTATTGAACCCAGTTTCGATGGGTAAAGAATAGCGTGTACTTTCAGCAATCGTTCCTTTACTAAAAGTGACCAACCCAGATTGTGATTTACCAATTGGTTGTGTGATTGGATAAAAAAGATAAGCCGAGTTATAATTTTGACCATAAACAGATGAATAGTCACTAAAATTTTGTGAAAGAGTGGCAACTTCATCAATGTTATATGAACGAGTTGCTTTCTTGTCAACTTCTTGAAAGAAGGCAAAGTCTGGTTGGTGTTCTTGGATAACACCTTGGATTTCCTGTAAGTTATGTTTAACATTTTGTTTACTAAATGCTCGTGACTCAGTGCCGCCATCCATAAAAAAACTATAATCGGGCGGATAGGCCGCATAACCAATATTATAGGTCAGGATTTGATAGTCTTGAGCTGTCTGGAGATCTTTGGCTGAACTACTTGACTGAATAGTAAGATCCTGGTTGTCAGCTTCTCGGTGATAGCTTAGATACACGTAACCAACATAGCCTGCTATAATAAGTGCAAGAATTGCGAATATTGATAAAAGTATTTTTAGTAATTTTTTCATTTTCTCCTCCTTAAAATATCTATATCTTAGCAGTAATTTAATTAAGAAGCGAGGAGTTTGTGTTCATGACAACCGGATTAAATCATCAGAGTTCTAAAGATTGTACCAATAAATTTTTTTGAGTTAAGAAAGGGAAAAAGAATGAATTTATCAACCATCCACCATGTAGCAATCATTGTTTCTGATTATCAAAAATCGCGAGAGTTTTATGTCGAAAAACTAGGCTTTGAAGTAATTCGTGAGAACTATCGCACAGACAGAGGTGATTACAAACTAGACTTAAGACTAGGAGAGGCTGAATTGGAGATTTTTGGCATTGCTTCTGCACCAGCAAGACCAAACTATCCAGAAGCTTGTGGGTTGCGCCACTTAGCTTTTAAAGTCGATCAGATTGAAAAAGTTGTAGCTGAACTTCAGCAAATGGGTATTGAGACAGAGCCAATTAGAAAAGATACTTTTACAGGTGAAAAAATGACGTTTTTCTTTGATCCAGATGGCTTACCACTTGAATTACATGAATAGATAACAAAACTGTCACTTCTTTTTCACTTGCTTCGATTTTTCCAAAAACAGAGTCTTGGTATACTGAAAAAAATTGGGAAAAGGGAGTAGGCAAATGAAAAAAATCGTTCTTACTTTGGCTGCTTTAGTGTTTGTTGGCGTTGCGGGTGGAATGGGCTTGTTAAATGCAACTTTTCAACCAGATGATTTGAGTGAGCAAGATTATCAAATTTCTCTGGAAGAAGCAATTTCAATTTTTGAAGAGGAAGCACACAGTCAGAAAGTGACAAGCATTGGCTTTTTTTTACCTGATGAAGTTAAGAAAACTGCTAGTTCAGCTTATAGTTATTTATTTGTAGATAAAGAGCATGAAGTTGTTGTCAATCCAACGACGGGAAAAACGACGACCAAAGCTATCAGCCAACAAAAAAAGCAAAATCAGACACAATTAGAGACGAAAAAGCTGCGTAAAGCTAAGAAACCGCAAGTTGCTATGAAAGAAGCGATTGCTGTTTCTGGAAACAAGCGGGCAAAAGTCCATGCTTGGGAAATTCTCGAAAAAGAAGGGAAACTTTACTACAATATCCATCTTTTAGCCGAGAAAAAAATCCAGCAATTTTTAATATCAGCATAGTCCAGAAAGAGAAGGTTATCACTTCTCTTTTTTTGTATATAAGAGTAATCTAAAGGTGTGAAAACCGAAAGGAAGTTGAGATTATGGAAAAGATGGTGTGCCCACATTGTGGTAAAAAATTTGCGTATCATGAAGTTAGAAATGTTGTTGAACACGTGGATAAAGAAGTACCAATTGTTTGTCCATATTGCCGTGAAGAAGCAGCAAAACGAGTCTCTCACGGTTACTTTGTTACTCAAAAAATTGAAAATTATTTAAAATAACGAATTTTGCACTTTCTTTTTCCAAATGCTACAATGGCAAGAAAAGGAGAGAGAATAAACATGATTCGTTTTGCAAGAAAAGAAGACGGACCTGAAATTGCACCGTTGATTTTGGTCATTTTAAAAGATATGGAATTACCATTTGTTCAAACCTTTGGCGAGCAAAAAACAATTGAGGTTTTAACTGATGCAATTGCTGATCCGGACTATCGTTATAGCTATACTCGTGGAATCGTTGAAGAAATAGATGGAAAAGTGGCAGGTGTTGCCTTTGGCTATACAGACGAAGAAGAACCTATGATTGATTTACCGTTAGCTGATATTTTAGAAAAACATGAACTTCCACGTGACCAATATTTATTTATAGATAAAGAAACCTTACCTAATGAATGGTATCTGGATACGATTTCTGTTTCTGAAAAATTTAGAGGAAAAGGAATTGGCTCTAAACTATTAGAAGCGTTACCGATGTTAGCAGAAAAAGCGAACCGAACAATCATCGGTTTGAGCGTCGATCAACAAAATCCACAAGCAAAAAAATTATATGAACGTCATGGATTTGAAGTCGTTGAAGAAACGGAAATCAGCGGGCATCAATATGAGCATATGCAAAAGACAATATAAAAGTTGTTTGTAGATGGACTAAGGGTTGGCCAATAAAAAATGAAAAACAATTAAGCGCCTCAAAACAGCTGTTTTGGGGCGCTTAATGTTACGAAATGGCAAGATTTTCTGTTAAAGAATTAGTTATTCATGCATAACTTGAAATTTTGAATTGGCGAATGCCTATTTAGTCCATCATAAGTAAAAAACAAAGTATATACCTTCACTTGAGGTCGTTTGCTTAAGTTTGAATGCTGTTTTTTTTACGATTATTTTGGTTCAACAACAACTAAATTACTCGTGGGATTCACGAATAAAATCATGTTTATAATCTCGGACATATTCTTGAATGGTTCGTGGTGGCCGATGTAATACTTGTTCAATTGTATTTGTCACCTTTTTAGCATTGCCTAATTGAGTAATCAGATAAAGTGTGACCATAACATTGACGTAGTCTTTTGGTATCCCACGTTGGATCATCACCCGACGAAAGTTAAATAAAGTTGGCTTGCTGTAAGTAATTTTTGTGTCCAAAATCGTTGTCATCACTTCAGCTATTTCGTCATAAGTTAGTGCGCTTGCTCCAGTAAGTTCTAACTCTTGGTTCAAGTAAGCTGAATTTGTTAAACAAACAGCAGCTACCTCACCAATATCTCTGGTATCAATAAAACTTGTTTTTGAATGTCCTGCTGGAATAAACAAATCATGGTTGTTCTTGATATCATTTTGATGCGTTGTATTTAAATTTTGCATGAAGAAGCTAGGACGAATAAAAGTATAAGGTATTTTTGCTTCACGGATCATTTTTTCAATTTTATGATGAGGAGTCATCGGATTTTTTTCAACTCCAATTAAAGAAACGAAAACGATTTGCTCGATAGTTTGTTGTTTGGCATATGCTAGAAAAGGTGCCATGTCTTCTTTTGGTTTAGATAACTGTGGTGGCCGAATAAAGAAGACTTTATTCACACTTTAAAAGCTTTAGGAAAAGTTTTTGGGTCTAAAAAGTCAAATGGGACAAGTGGTAACTGTTGAAATGCTTTTTGAACCTTTGAAACAGTATGAACGCCTACTTTGAGCTTTATTTTATCGTTTTTTGCTAATGTTTCAATCAAAGGGTAGCCAATATTTCCTGTACCACCAATAACAAGTATATGATCCATTACATATTCCTCTTTTCTATTCGATTATTTTCTTGATTTATTTTTGTTAGTAAAATATTCAAGGTTTCTTGTTCCTTTGCAGACAAAATTGTTAAATAGTTTGCAAGAATTTGTTCGCTAAGTGCTTGGCATTCAGATAAAATTTCATGCCCAGTATCGGTCAATGAAATCAACTGAGAGCGAAGATCTGAAGGATTCTCCGTTTTGATAACTAATCCTTTCTTTTCTAGTCGTTTGATGATTCCGGAAATAGTGGGTTTGTCCATATCCAATGCTTCTGATAGTAAGACAGCAGTCTGTTCGTTTTTGAGAAAGAGTTGTTGAATTACTGCCCATTGTTGAACAGTAATTCCTTTTTTATTCAGTACTTGATTTAAATTGTATTTTAATTGCTTTGAAATATTCATTAATAAATAGCCAGTATCCATTTAAGTGAGGCCTCCTTCAATAAAATAATCGATGAACGATATTTAGTTAGTATGCTAACTAAATAAGGGGAGTTGTCAACTTTTTTTGTTTTGGCTGTGGAAAACTACATGAAAATTTAAATTATGAGAGAAATTGATGATTTTTTATAGGTAATTAGTTATTTTAAATGGATTGAAAGTGGTTTTTTTGCTTATTTAAGTTATCTGTTGTTGAGATATGTGAATTAACATTTTTTATTTTTGTTATTTTATGCTAAGCTATTTTTGAAATCAGCTGAATTCAAAAAAATAATACTTACAGGGGGAACAATTATGTCAAAAAAAGTATTTGTACTATTTTCTGTACTGTTAGTTTTACTTAGTGTAGTAGTGCCTATATCGGTTTCAGCTCAAACCATTGAAAAAAATCAGCTATCAAAGGTAGAATTAAGCGGAAGTATGAATTTTCAAAAAGGAATTAAAAAATCAAAAATGGTTTTTGCTAATTTATCTAATCAGCAAAAAAAAGCAGAGATAGATAAAGTAGCCAGTGAATTAGAGTTTATGTTTACACAAGCTTTGTTAACAAATGAACAAGGAGAAATTGTTGGTATTGATTATGCGAAGCTAGAAGAAAAGTATGGGACAAAGTTAACTAGTTCTCAGGGATACTCCGAAATAAAAGATTTCAGTTTAGTACGACAAAATAATTTGGTTCGTGGTGCGTTTTTAGATTGTATGTCAAGCTCGATAAAAGATTTCATTGGTGCAACTTTATGGTCTGCAATTATTAGTGCTGGTGTTATGGGGTTCATTAAACAAATGGCATGGCGTGAAGTGGCTGCTTTAATTGTTGAATTCGCTGGTGCAGAATTTACAGTAATAGCATTGGTGGGAACATTATCCTGGATGGCAATAAACTGTGCATAAGAGTTTCTACTGCTTACCAGTCATCGTTTCGTTTGCTGTTATTTTCGGAGGTTATGGGGGATTTGATCTGATCACTTCTCATACTTATAACATCATCAGATACATAAACTTGTTTATCGCCATAAACATATTCATGACAATTTATATGCTAGCAAAATTATCGAAAGAAGAAAAACAGGAAAAAAAGTGGTTTTTATTTGGGTATCTTTTTATTCTAATTCTTTGTAGCGTATTTGCTTATGCAAAATATGACCATTCAATGGTTCCAGTAGAATCATTTACAAATCAACAGATGTTAATAAATGTAGATAAACGCGACTTGGAACTGACAAAAGAAAATAAACGATTTTATAAGAAACACACAGAGAAATTTACGAACATTTCTTCTGATTTATCTAACCTCAATAAAAAAACTGGCTATCTTTACGTTGGAAGAATCACTTGCGAGTTTTGTCGGTCCTTCATACGCTATACTGCTTATACGAACCAAAAGATAGACCAGCCTATCTTTTATATAGATACTGAGATGTTGACGTTTCAAGAAAAGCAGATAATGTATGCTAAGCTAAAGATTTCTGGCGTGCCATCTTTTTTTAAAATCGAAAAGGGGAGTTACACACGATTTCAGGGCAACACTATCGCTGATTTTAATTATTTTGTTCAGGCTAACTAATTTGTCAAGAATTCGATTTTGAAAGTAGTAGGTAAGGATACCTACTACTCAGACTGTAGACAAAGTCCCAAAAAAGGATGATGTCTGCAGTTTTTTACTCATGACTTTAGTCGGTTTCAATCGGTAAAGCGATTGAAACAAAAAAACCACGCGTACTGCGCGTGGAAGAAGTAGCTTTAGCGATAAAACTCCTTTCGATATACTAGATAAAGGCTACCAACCGTTATCAAATCGAAAGGAGTTTTTATGTCAAATGACGATAAAAGTTTAGCACATACTCGATGGAATTGTAAGTATCATATTGTGCTTACACCAAAATACAGACGAAAAGTCATTTATGGAAAGTTGAGACAAGACATTGGGAAAATATTGAGAAAACTGTGTGAAATGAAAAAGGTAGAAATTATCGAAGCCCATGTGATGCCAGATCATATTCATCTGTTAGTCAGAATCCCGCCTAAACTGAGTGTATCAAGTTTTATGGGCTATTTAAAAGGGAGAAGTGCTGTAATTATACATGAGCGTCATGGGAATCTGAAATATAATTATGGAAATCGATCGTTTTGGGCCAAAGGATATTACGTGAGTACTGTAGGATTCAATCAAAAAACAATTGCAAAATATATACGAGAACAAGAAGCGGAAGATCGAGTAAGAGATAGTATAAGTAAAAGAGAGTACAGCGATCTATTTAGCAAATAAAGACTAGAAAAAAATAGAGAGAGAGCGGTTGGCGGTCTTTTAAAAAAGCTCCCTTGAAGGGAGCAGCAAGTAGTGAGCCCTTCTAGGGCTTTTTACTGAGAGGCGTTAATTCAGATCCAATCGAAAATCAAGTGGATGTTCCTTATTTTTGTTTTTGTGGTAGAGCCAATAATCCAAAACAGCAGCAATACAAATGCAAAGTGGCGCATCTTCATCTTTGGTCACATCTAGTACATAGTAGTCACCAGTAAACAAAGTGGCTTTGTTCATCGCCATAATCGGCTGATTGAAATGATGGATGTGGTAACGGTGATTGTAAATATCCCCTTGAACTGTCCAATGAAGGTGACGAATATAATAAAAATCACCTGGCCAATTAAAAATCTTTTGCATGGTGCCAACTTTTTCAAAATCTTTGTAAAGTTCAAAGCGAGTACCAAATGTCAGGCTGATTTGCTTGATGTGCGCAACGAGTTTTCCATTCATTGAATAAAGCGAAAGTGCATCGCCTTTCGTTCCCCAACGACCAACCATTAAGAAAAGTGATTGACCATCCTCGTTTTTAACGATTGTCCGAGTCGCACGACTAAGCTGTTTTTCTTGAATGAAAAATTCTGACATCGTTATCCCTCTTTTCTAACTAAAAACTATAAGTCTTCAGCAATTGCACGTAAAATTGCCTTGCCAACGCCAGATTCTAAATTCGTCGCAGTTGTGTATTTTGCATATTCTTTCACGTCAATTTCTGCATTCCCCATAGCAAAGCTTACACCTGCTACCTGCAACATACTGACATCATTGAAATTATCTCCAATAGTCATGACGTCATCTAAAGAAATGCCACGGTCGTTTGCAACGTGTGCGACAGCAATTCCTTTTTGAGCATTTTTATGGTTGACTTCAATATTATTTTGACCAGAAGAAGTAACTGTTAGATTACCAAGTTCATCAATTTGTTTGCCGACAGGACCGAGAACACTTGGCCCTTCATTATGGAAACAAATAATTTTCAAAACTTCAATTTCCTCGTCTTGTTGCAAAAGATCACGAATACTATCAATGTAATTAATATGAAGTAATTCTAAATTTGCTGAAGCCATTGCGATGGCCATTTTGTAAGTCAAATGTGGTAAATGTGTAGCAACCATGGAGGCGAAGCTTTCTATTCTTTTTGCTTGGCTTTCAGAATACAAGCCTTTGTTGGTTGAAACTTCATAATAGATTTTATTTTGATCTAAAATATCTAGTACAAGCGCTGCTTCTTGGTGAGGGATGGCAACTGTAAAAAGAGAATTGCCTTCTTTGTCAAAAACTTGTGCACCGTTTAAAGTAATCATCGCACAATCGATACCAACTTCATCTAAAGCGGCACGCGCTTCTTGATAATTACGACCAGTAGCTACCATAAATTCGATTCCAGCTTGTGTAGCAAAGCGAATCGCTTCGGCGTTTTCCGGTGTCACGCTCATGTGTGAATCTAATAATGTACCATCCATGTCGGATGCAATTAGTTTGATCATAATTGTTTACCGTTCCTTTCTAATTCTTCTTCTTAGTTTACCATATTAAGGAGGCAACGCGAGGAAGATTGTCCCTTGTTTAAGAATAATTTGTAGGTTATCCTTTGAAAAGGAGGTGAAGGATTTTGAAAAAAATCATTCATAATAGCTGGCAAGAAATCTTAGCAGATGAATTTGAAAAACCTTATTATCAATCTTTACGTGAATTTTTAAAAACAGAATATCAAACACAAAAGATACATCCCGATATGTATCATATTTATGAAGCATTAGAATTAACGCCCTATGACAAAGTCAAAGTAGTCATTCTGGGTCAAGATCCTTATCATGGTGTGAATCAAGCACATGGCTTATCGTTTTCGGTGCAACCGGGTGTGAAGACACCACCGTCACTTGTGAACATTTATAAAGAAATGCAGTCAGATTTGGGCATCGTGCCAGTACAACATGGAAATCTGGTTTCTTGGGCAAAGCAAGGCGTTTTATTGTTAAATACTGTTTTGACTGTTCGAGAAGGACAAGCGTATTCACATCGTGGAAAAGGCTGGGAACAATTAACAGATCGAATCATTGAAAAATTAAATGAGCGGGAACAGCCAATCGTTTTTATTTTATGGGGCAAACCAGCTCAAGAAAAAATCAAAATGATTGATCGCAGTCGCCATGTCATTTTGGCTTCACCACATCCAAGTCCGCTGTCAGCACATCGTGGTTTTTTTGGCTCGAAACCATTTTCGAAAGCAAACGATGCATTGGTGGCTTTAGGCGAAACACCAATTGAATGGCAACTGCCTGAAACAGTGTAATAAAACAGCGCTTTCCTGTTATAGTGCAGATTTGCAGCTATGTGAAAAACTTCATTTTTATAGCATTTATGACTAATACAGATAAAATAAACTGTTCTTTTTTTTGAGAATAGTGTATGATTGGGTATATAAAATATCTGGAGGTCATCTCGTGGAATTGTTTGATAATTTAAGATTTAAAATTGTTCGTCGTGGTATTAAAATCGTTTTTCCAGAAGCAACTGATGCAAGAATTTTGGGCGCTGCTGCTCGTTTGAAAGCAGAAGAATTGATGGAACCAATTTTGATTGGTAACCCAGAAGAAATCAAAAATGCAGCCCATGCGCGTGGGATTAAAGCTTCAGGATTTACAGTCATTGACCCTGCTAATTATGCACAATGGGATGAAATGGTTGATGCTTTTGTTGAACGTCGTAATGGAAAGGCATCCAAAGAACAAGCACAAGAAATTTTAAAAGATGTCAACTATTTTGGTACAATGTTGACTTATATGGGGATTGCTGATGGCATGGTTTCTGGTGCTATTCACTCGACTGGTGATACAGTTCGTCCAGCTTTACAAATCATCAAGACAAAACCTGGTGTGAGTCGTACAAGTGGTGCGATGATTATGGTTCGCGGAAGAGATCAAGAAAAATATGTCTTTTCTGACTGTGCAATCAATGTCAATCCAACGGCGCAAGAATTAGCTGAAATCGCTGTTGACTCAGCTAAGACAGCTGAATTATTCGACATCGAGCCAAAAGTTGCGTTGATGAGTTTTTCAACAAAAGGTTCTGCAAAAGCAGCTGAAGTAGATAAAGTTGTAGAAGCAACAAAAATTGCGAAACAATTAGCACCTCAATACATGATTGATGGTGAATTACAATTTGATGCTTCATATGTGCCAGCAGTTGCACAATTGAAAGCACCTAATTCAGATGTAGCAGGCCAAGCAACTGTTTTTGTATTCCCAGAGCTTCAATCTGGAAACATTGGCTATAAAATTGCGCAACGTTTTGGTAACTTTGAAGCAATTGGTCCAATCTTACAAGGTCTAAACAAGCCAGTTTCTGATTTGTCACGTGGGGCAAATGAAGAAGATGTTTATAAATTGTCAATTATTACGGCAGCACAAACTTTGATGGACTAATAAGGTTGTGGCGTCAAGCGTTCAGCTCTGAAAAAATAAAGAATAACTGACAAAAATAGCTACTTATGTTTTTGGACAGTTATGAATTATTTCGAGGAGTTGCTTGGGGAACACCGTGAATAAGGTTGTGGCGCAAGGTGGTTAGCTTCAAGCGGTCATCTCAAACAAATAAACCAATAAACGTTTTATTTTTGAAAAGTTGATTTTTAGTAAGAGTGTATGGCTTCGGTCGACACTCTTATTTTTTCTTTAAAAATCGGTTGTTCCACGTTATACTTGCACATAGAAACAGGACGAATCATAGAAAGTAGTGAACCAAAAATGATTGAATTAACAGGATTAGACATGACAGAAAAACTTGCGAAGGTAATTGGGCAAGTTGCTGAAGCAGGCGACAATTTAATACTAACTGGTGATCTTGGTGCTGGAAAAACGACGATGACCAAGGGAATTGCTTTAGGATTAGGCATCGATCAAATGATTAAAAGCCCAACCTATACGATTATTCGCGAGTATGGACAAGGAC
This sequence comes from Enterococcus sp. C50, assembly GCF_040887505.1. Classification (NCBI taxonomy): domain Bacteria; kingdom Bacillati; phylum Bacillota; class Bacilli; order Lactobacillales; family Enterococcaceae; genus Enterococcus; species Enterococcus sp. C50. The sequence goes on from NZ_JBFOFW010000010.1 coordinate 72,950, forward strand.
GCTTACCGTTATATCACATGGATATCTACCGCGTGGCAGCAAGTGGTGCTGACTTGGGATTAGATGAGTATTTTGAAGGTGATGGGCTTTCTGTTGTTGAATGGGGAAATCTACTGGAAGAAGCTGTACCAGAAGATTATTTGGAACTGATTTTAGAAAAAAGTGATACAGATTTGGATAAACGCTATGTGAAGTTCCGCGCATATGGCAGTCAAGGAGCAGATTTTGAAAAAAGAATACGAAATGGATGGGAAGAAATCAATGGCTGAGGAAATTAGTGTGGTAATCCGTGAAGCTGCTCCAGAAGATGCCCAAGAAATTTTGACAATGAGTAAACAAGTTGGCAGCGAAACAGAATTTTTAGTGATGGATGAAGAAGGCTTGCAATTGTCACCAGAAGGACTTGCTTTAGAATTAGGTTATTTGGCTGAAAGTGCGAATAATTTGTTATTGGTTGCTTTAGTTGGGGATAAAATTGTTGGGACAGCTTCCGTAAAAGCTACTAGTGAATACCGAATCGCTCACATCGGAGAAATTGGAATTAGTTTACTAAAAGAGTATTGGGGCTTTGGTTTAGGAACATTGCTGATTGAAGAAATGATTGATTGGGCAAAGAACAGTGAAAAAATTTTTCGCTTGGAGTTACAAGTTCAAGTTCGAAATGAACGCGCAGTACATTTATATCAAAAATTGGGTTTTAAAATTGAATCAACGATGCCAAGAGGTGCGCGAAGTGATACGGGTGAATTTTTAGATGTGTATCAAATGAGTTATTTGAATTTATAAGTATAAGATGTGTTTCTAGTAAAATGATTAGGGAATTAAAAAAAGGAACGGCTCATAGTGTGCCCCAAAAGTTAGCTATTCTGGTCTAACTTTCGATGTACACTATAAACTGTGCCTCTTTTTTTGTCTTTAAGTGTTAAAAAATTGTTTGTTTTGATTGTGGTAGTTCAAAATATCAAAAGCTATTTTGAGTGACTGTTCGCTAGCTTGTTGGACTGAACGCTTGGCGCCACAACCTTTATCTACGGTGTTCCCCAAGCAACTCCTCGAAATAATTCATAACTGTCCAAAAACATAAGCAGCTATTTTTGTCAGTTATTCTTTATTTTTTCAGAGCTAACCACTTTGCGCCACAACCTTATTTCAAAGTAACCAATTTCTTAAGTGGCTCCGTCCCAAAATGCTTTTCTTGATAGAGCAAGATTTCAGCACAAGCTCGACTATCTTCTAGCGCATCGTGATGATGATCTAGCGAGATAGAGAGATTTTCACAAACCGTATTGAGTTTGTGGTTAGGGAATTCTGGAAATAGTTTGCGACTACTTTTTACCGTACATAATGATAAATAATTTGGTTGAGCTAGTTGATAGTAGTCTAAACAGCCAGCTAAAACTTTAGTATCAAAAGCGGCATTATGTGCAACAACCAGCCGATTTTGTTGAAAATAATTCTGAATAGTTGACCAAACCTCTGGAAATTTTGGTGCATTTCGCACATCTTCTTGATGAATCCCATGAATTTGAACATTACGCCAGAAAAAAGGTGTTTCAGGCTGGATCAAGGTATAATATTCATCAACGATTTGACTATTTTGGACCATCACTAATGCCAACGAACAAGCACTATATGGTTGATGGTTAGCCGTTTCAAAGTCCATTGCAACGAAGTTCATTTTCATAAAACCTCCTTTTTAAAAAGTATTCTAACATAGATTATCGAAAAATAAACTGTTTCTAGTAATCAAAATAAATCTTTACATTTTTAAGTCTAATTCAACTGGGCAATGATCACTACCGAAAATTTCAGTGTGGATTTTGGCATCGATTAAGTTGCTATCCAAAGAACGACTTGTTAAAAAATAGTCAATGCGCCAGCCAGCATTATTTTTCCGTGCATTAAAGCGATAGCTCCACCAAGAATAAATACCTTCTTGCTTTGGGTAAAAATGACGGAAAGTATCAGTAAATCCTGTAGCAAGTAAGTGTGAAAAGGCAGTTCGCTCTTCAATGGTAAAGCCAGCATTTTTTTGATTTGTTTTCCAATTTTTTAAGTCGATTTGTTCATGTGCCACATTTAGATCACCACAAATAATTACTGGTTTTTGTTTGTCTAACTCATTTAAGTAATTTTCAAAAGATTTTTCCCATTCAAGTCGATAAGCTAATCGCTTTAATTCGCTTTGTGAGTTGGGCGTGTAACAGGTAACTAAGAAGAAGTTTGGGTATTCCAATGTAATCAAACGACCTTCTTGATCGTGTTCATCAATGCCCATACCGTAAGAAACAGATAGAGCCTCTTCCTTAGCAAAAATGGCGGTACCTGAATAACCTTTTTTGACTGCATAATTCCAATATTGATGATAACCAGGCAAGTTTAACTCAATTTGTCCTTCTTGTAATTTAGTTTCTTGTAAACAAAAGAAATCTGCATCTAGTTCATGAAAGACCTCCATAAAATTTTTCTTCATAATCGCTCTAAGGCCGTTAACATTCCAAGAGATAAGTTTCAAAATAGACACTCCTTTTTACTTTAAGTACGTCTTTTTTTCTGTTCTCATTGTACTTCAATTTTATCGAAATGAAAAATAGTGTAAGATTGAGTTAAGAAACCGTTATTGGAGGAGAACAAATGAAGATTGGCGTAATCGGTGTTGGCAACATTGCAGAAAAAGCATATCTACCAACGTATGCAAAAAATCAAGGAACATTGACCTTTTATTTTGCAACTAGAAATGAACAAACTAAAAAAAGAATCAAAGAGATGTATGGATTTTCTCATTTGTATGAAACGATTGATGAATTGATTGCAGAAAAAATCGAAGCATGTATGATTCACGCAGCAACAAAAGTCCATTATGAACTCGCAAAAAGATGTTTAGAACAGGGAATCCATGTGTTTATTGACAAACCATTAAGTACTTCGTTGCATGAAGTAGCTGAGTTACAAGCCTTGGCAAAAAAACATCAGGTTGTGCTGATGATTGGGTTTAATCGCCGTTTTGCGCCAATGGTTGAAGAATTGAAGCAATTGCCAAATAAACGTCTGATCCAATTACAAAAAAATCGGATAGCTGCTCAAGAAACAACTGAATTTGTTGTGTATGATCTCTTTTTACATTTAGTCGATACAGCTGTTTATTTATTGGATGAACCAATTACCCAAGTGAACAGTAAAATTATTGAAAAGAATGACTACTTAGAACTTGCTATGTTGCATCTCGAAACGGCGAATCAAACGGCTATTTTAACAATGGACTTGAGAAGTGGTGCGAATACAGAACAGTATCAAGTAACAAGTGAACAAGGGACGTACGAAGTTCGTAATCTGACACAGATGACGATTCAACAGGAGGGACAAACACGCCAAAAGGAGTTTGGGGATTGGACGAACACTTTAGAAAAACGCGGATTTGAACCAATGATTATGGCATTTTTTGAACAGATCCAACACACGCAACCGAACAATCAACAGTTAAAACAAACAGGGGTTTATCAGAGTCATGAACTTTGTGAACAAATGATTCGGACACAGCTTCGTCACTTGCTTTAACATCGAGGGTAGTAACTTTGTTTTAAGCGTGATAGAATAATGTGGATGTTTTAATAGAAAGGAAAATCCTCAGTGAATAAAGAAGAAATAATGAAGCACTTACCAGAGATAACTTTGCTCTTAGATGAACCGTTGATGAATTATACATTTACCAAGACTGGTGGACCAGCAGATGTTCTTGCTTTTCCAAAGAGAAAAGAAGAAGTCAAAGAAATCGTTGATTATTGCAGAGTAAACCAAATTCCTTGGATGGTTTTAGGAAATGCTAGTAATTTGATCGTTCGTGATGGCGGAATTCGTGGCGTAGTTATTATGTTGACTGAAATGAATGCTGTTCATGTAGAAGATATGGTCGTTGTAGCAGAAGCGGGTGCGAAACTAATTGATACAACTTACGCAGCTTTGGCAGAATCATTAACAGGTTTTGAATTTGCTTGTGGAATTCCAGGAAGTATCGGTGGCGCTGTTTATATGAACGCCGGAGCTTATGATGGTGAAATCAAGGATGTATTTGCAGAAGTAGATGTTTTGCTTGAAGATGGAACGATGCAAACATTGACTAATGAAGAAATGAATTTCTCTTACCGTCATAGCGAAATCCAAAAAATGAAGGCAATCGTGTTAGAAGCACGTTTTCAATTGAAAAAAGGGGATTACCCACAAATCAAAGCGCGAATGGATGAACTAACTGAACTGCGTCAGTCTAAACAACCACTTGAGTACCCTTCTTGTGGTAGTGTGTTTAAACGTCCTGTTGGGCATTACACTGGGCAATTAATCCAAGAAGCTGGCTTGCAAGGCTTAAAATGGGGCGGCGCACAAATTTCTGAAAAGCATGCAGGATTTATTGTCAATATTGATCATGCAACAGCAACAGACTATGTGGAATTGATTGGCCATATTCAGCAAGTAATCAAAGAAACGTTTGATGTAAACTTAGAAACGGAAGTTCGAATCATTGGTGAATTGGCTCCAGAAAAAAATTTAACAAAATTTTAAAAGAAGGTTGTGGCTCCAAGCGCTCAGCTTCGAAAAAATAATGAGAAACTGACAAAAATAGCTTTTCATATTTTTGGACAGTTATGAATTATTGAGAGAAGCTGCTTGGGGAACACCGTGGATAAGGTTGTGGCTTCAAGCATCCATCTTCGAGTAAATAAGAATAACCAAAAAAATAGTTTATTATCTGTCTGAGTAATTACCTGATAAAGACTTCAAAAAAAGTTGTGACGATTGTCACAACTTTTTTTTGTCGATTAAAAACTATGTTATGTTTTTATTTATCAAATACTTGGTAGTGTCTGATTTTTTTAGATGACTTTTAAATTTTTCTCATAGCAGTTGTTATTGTGATTTTATTCACTTATAATGGGCTTTGGGAAAAAGGAGGAAAAAAATGAAAAAATTATTAGCGAGTTTATTTATTGTTACATCTGTTATCACGATGAGCGCCTGTTCATCAGATAATTCAGCTTCAAAAGAATCATCAAACTCAAGTACAAAAGAGACAACAGATGTGTCTTCTGGTGCATCTGAGCAAGCATATACTGATCCAAAAGAAATGAAAGATTCCTATGATCTAGTGATTGTTGGTGCTGGTGGAGCTGGAATGACTGCTGCAATTGAGGCAAAAGATGCTGGTCTAAATCCCGTGATTTTAGAAAAAATGCCAGTTGCGGGCGGAAATACTTCAAAATCTTCAAGCGGAATGAATGCCTCTGAAACAAAATTCCAAAAAGCAGATGGCATTACAGATTCAAATGATGCGTTTTATGAAGAAACATTAAAAGGTGGCGGAGGAACGAACGACAAAGAAATGTTACGCTACTTTGTTGATCATTCAGCAGACGCTATTGATTGGTTAGACAAAAATGGTATTACTTTAGATAACTTAACGATTACTGGTGGAATGAGTGAAAAACGTACACATCGTCCATCTGATGGTTCTGCAATTGGTGGGTACCTAGTTGAAGGTCTTTTGAAAAACGTTCATGAACGTGAGATTCCAATTTTTGTAAACACAGACGTAACAGATATCAAGAAAAATGACGGTACAGTGAATGAAGTAACTGTTCAAGTGCAAGGCGAAAAACCAAAAGAAATCACTGGAAAAGCAATTGTCGTAACAACTGGTGGTTTTGGTGCAAGTAAAGAGTTGATTGAAGAATATCGTCCAGACCTAAAAGGCTATGTAACAACTAACCAAGAAGGTTCAACTGGTGATGGAATCAAGATGATTGAAAAACTCGGTGGACAAGCAGTGGATATGGATAAAATTCAGATTCATCCAACTGTTCAGCAAGATAAAGGTGTTTTGATTGGCGAAGTTGTCCGTGGTGAGGGTGCAATTCTTGTCAATAACGATGGTGAACGTTTTGTAAATGAAATGGATACTCGTGATAAAGTATCAGCAGCAATTACTGCTTTACCAGACAAATCAGCTTACTTGATTTTTGACCAAGGTGTACGCGACCGCGCGAAAGCAATTGATTTCTATGATGAAAAAGGCTATGTTACAGCTGGTGACAGCATTGAAGAGTTAGCCAAAGCAATCAACGTTCCTGAAGAAACATTAGCAACTACAGTTAACACTTGGAATAGTGAAGTAGCAGATAAAAATGACACACAATTTAATCGTACAACTGCAATGGATAATGACCTATCAAAACCAAAATATTATGCAATCAAAATCGCACCAGGAATCCACTATACAATGGGTGGTGTGAAAATTAATATCAATACAGAAGTATTAAATGCAGATAATGAACCAATTAAAGGTTTATATGCAGCTGGTGAAGTAACTGGTGGCTTACATGGAGATAACCGAATTGGTGGAAATTCAGTAGCAGAAATTATTATTTTTGGGCGTCAAGCTGGTCAACAAGCAGCTAAATTCGTTTCTGAAAATTAAAAATGAGCTTGGGGTAGCAGTTGCCCCAAGCTTTTTTGTTTAAAATGTTTTTTTATAATCTAGTAATCAGTAGGACAAACGAGACTGGGATAAACCTAAAAGTCCAGTCGTTCTTAACACATTTTTTAATTTAAAAAACGCCTAAAATCAACGTTTTCAAAAACGAATTTTAGGCGTTTTTTCTATTTAGGCGACTTTTGCCCCAGTTCCGTTTATTTTTTACAGGTCTTATAACTAAGTATGTGTGGATAGCTATTTAGAGTAACGGCTCGCTATCTGTTCGGAGCTAAGCAGTTTGCGCCACAACCTTATTCACGGTGTTCCCAAAGTAGCTTCTTCGGTAATAAGTCCTCTTTTCATAAAAATATAG
>NZ_JBFOFW010000011.1:0-60230 GCF_040887505.1 Enterococcus sp. C50
CATGCGCGTTTTGCCTCAGCCTTTCTTTTTATTGTGCTAAATTAGTCAAGCGATTTCCTTGTTTGACGTTTACATCAATTACATTGTAAAACGCATTTGGTGTGTCATCAATATCCCAAACGGCTAAAACCACGTGGTAGCCTAGATGATCTGTAGGAATTGTTACTTCATGAGTTTTATCTGTTGAAGCAACATCACCATCGTGATCGATTGTATCAATTAATTGTAATTCATCGCGAGTTAATGGTTTGTTTTGATCCCAACCATTTTTCGTAATATAGTAATGCCATTTTGTTGTTGCATGGTCGGCAGTAAATGTCCAAGAAAAATTATTTTTACCGGTGAATACTGTATGTTTGGTCCAACGATCAGCTGTTTGTTTGTCTAAAGTATAATCACCCAATACACCATCAGCTGAAGCGATGTGCCCATCAGCAGGTCCAGCTTGTGGGAACCCTTTTTTTCCTTCCAGTGATTGTGGGTCATCAATTACAGCACCATATTTATCATGCGCGGCACTCCAACCTAGCTGATTTTTGTCTAAAAAGCCTTGATAACCACGACTGGCTGGTTCTTTGACATACCCATGTGCATCAACAGAAACAGTTGTTAATGCAGTCAACCCAGTTGCAACTAAAACGAAACTTAACCCTAGCAGTGTACTCTTTTTCATCTTGAAACCCTCCAAAATAAATAATCTGTTTGAAATAAAACTCAGTTATTTCAACAACAAGTAGTATAAAATGGAACAGTTTTGAAAAATTATTTTGTATGTTATTGCAACAAAAATTATTTAATCAACTATAAGTTGTCTTCAATCGAATGATGAAGTCCGTCATTGCTGTTAGACCTAACCAATCAAAAAAATGAATTCCTTGATCGATTTCGGCAATTGCGCTTTGATCGCCTCGAGCTAAACGATCCAAGGCAGAAAAAATTTTATAATAAGCTATATTTAAGCTATTTGTATGTAATTCTGCTAGTTTTTTTAGTTCAGTAAGAAAAAGAGTTCTTAAAGTAGCTGATGAACGAGTAAAAGACAGTCTGACGCCATTTAAAATAAAATTGGCTAATAAGTTTTGCTGGACAGTTGTATCTTGATAAATCCCCATTTTAGTGACGCTATGATAGAAGGAACGTACGATATAATCTGTTTTAAAAATAAAAAGACATCTTGAAAAGATTGAAAGCTCAAAACGCCCCCAGGTATCAATATGTTCTAAATAGTTCATAATCAGTTGTATTTCTTTTTTCACCTCAGGAGTGGTTGCTTTGTTTTCCAAATGATTAAGGATGATTTTTCGTTGGGCGTAAAGTAAACGGTAAAAAATATTTCCGGTTTTTTCATATTCTTTTAGTAATTCGTCTTCTTGTGCAGAAGTGAGTCCAGGAGTCGTAAGAAAATAATTGGTTAATTTTTGCTTTGGCGACAGCGAACCCTCGTTTAGTAAAAATTCGTATTCCTCTAAGGTCACATTCATTTTTTCTAAATAATTAATCAAAAGCTCAAAACTGATTTTTGTTCCACGAGATTCGAAAGCAGCGAGTGTTCCTCGTTGGGAAATTCCCATGGTCAACTGCTCCTGAGTAAAGCCACGTTCTTTCCTTAACTTCCGGATCAAAAAAGCATGTTCTGGCATCTTTAACACTCCTTTTGTTATTTTATTTCTAGTTTAAGATAACACACTCCAATTCGAATGAAGAAAGTCTTCTTTTGTGCTGCCTTTTTATTAAAAAGTGTGAACACCCTTTTGTTTTAAGGATATTTTGTTGCAATAGCGTACAAAAAAATCTTTTTTACAGGAGGCTGTTTATAATTGAGAAGGCTTTTAAAATAAAATAAGTGTTGGAGGGTAAAGAATGCAAAAAAAATTATTGTTATTTTCAATTAGTGTCATGGGAGGATTACTTGGCTGTGCTAATGGTGTTGCTGCGGATACCGCAGATGAAATGCCAAGTATTGCGAACAAGCAAATTTCAGTTGGTTATTATCATAACTGGCCTGGAGAAATGGGGGCAGGTTATGTGGGCGGAGCCCCCGCTGATATCCAATTAGAACAAATCAATCCTTTTTACAATGTCATTTCGGTTGCGTTTATGAAGGGTGAGGGAATTCCAACTTTCAAACCGTATAATATGAGTGATCAAGCATTCCGAAACCAAGTGGCAACCTTAAATGCACAAGATCGTGCGGTTCTTTTATCATTAGGTGGCGCAGATTCACATATTGAACTTTCAACTGGACAAGAACAAGCTTTTGCAAATGAAATTATTCGCTTGGTCGATACTTATGGCTTTGATGGATTAGATATTGATTTGGAACAAACGGCTGTAGCGGCAGGTGATAATGCGAAAGTAATCCCAGCAGCGTTAAAAATTGTGCGCAACCATTATGAACAACAAAATAAACACTTTATTATTTCAATGGCTCCAGAATTCCCATACTTAAGAACAGCAGGGAAATATGTCCCTTACATTACTGCCTTGGAAAACGATTATGACTTTATTGCTCCACAGCTTTATAATCAAGCAGGAGATGGTATTAGCGTTGGCTCAGAGTGGATTGCTCAAAACAATGATAGCAAAAAGTTTGAATTTCTATATGGAATCTCAGATGCATTTGATAAAGGAAATAATGGCTTCATTCATATCCCAGCCAATAAATTAGCTTTAGGACTTCCAGCAAACCAAGATGCAGCAGCAAATGGTTATGTCAAAGATCCGAATGTTGTCTATCAAGTATTTGAAAAACTAGCGGCAAAAGGGACGCCTTTAAAAGGAATCATGACTTGGAGTGTTAACTGGGACGAAGGAAAAAATTCAGCAGGAATTGGTTACAATGAATCATTTGCACATGCGTATCAAGGATTATTTGAAGAACAGGTACCTGATACAGAGAAACCATCTGTTCCAACCAATTTAACAGCATCTGCGACCTCAAACAGTGTTTCATTGTCTTGGAAAGCGTCTACTGATAATGTCAAAGTAGATCATTACACTATTTATGAAAACAATCAGTTAGTTGGCACAAGTAAAACAACAAATTTTGTGCACACTGGTTTATCAGCAGCAACAAACTATAGCTATACAGTCGTAGCAGTAGATACGTCAAATAACCAATCTGCGCACTCAACTAAGCTAGATGTGATTACAAAAGAGGCATCCGAGTTAAACAAGCCATCTGCACCAACAAATGTAGAAATTAGCAAAGCTACAGCAAATAGTTTAACTTTAGCATGGGACAACAATGCACCAGAAGAAGAAGTAACCACCTATGAGATTTATCGTGAAAATAAAAAAGTGGCAACGACAACTGATAATCAATTCACGGATCAAAATCTAACACCAGAAACAACGTACATGTATCAGATCAAAGCGGTAAATCGAGTTGGTCTATCTGATTTTAGTCAGCAAGTGACAGGAACGACAACATCTGACAGTGGTCAAGTAGGTGAATGGAAAGTTGGCGTGACTTATCATATTGGGGATATTGTGACTCATCAAGGACATCAATATAAATGTTTACAAGAACATACTTCGATTTCCGTTTGGAGCCCAGACCAAGCACCAGCTTTATGGGAAAAGTTAAATAAATAAATTTGAATCAGTCAATTAAGCAAACATCTAACTACTGAGAAAAAAGGCGTGAGGTCTTTTGATTCGTGGTTAGATGTTTGTTTTTTTAAATAATATCAATTAAGCTGCATTTTACGAAGTTGAAAGATATTGTTTTTGATTTAGTCATTAAAAATACAACATAGCTGTAGATTGATGGTTTTATCAACTAATAAATAACGGTAATTAAAAAGCGGAACTTTACAAATAAGACTATAATATTAAATTATTATTACGTAAGTATTTCTCGAGTATTACACATAACGAATCGCCTTTAAATTCTTTATATTATTCTGTATAATTAGATCAAATATTGCCTTTTTATAGACCGAAAATTGATTTTTTGTCGATTAGTTTGTGTGCATTTTGTGTATAAACTAGGATAGAAAATGTTGATTAGGTGACAAAATTGTTAGGTTGGGAAGGAGTAGTTCAGTGATGAATATATTGAAAAATGGATATATGACCGCTGCAATGCTTTGGCCTAAGAGAAAATTGACCTCGACGATTGTGTACATTATGAGTTTTTCGTTTAATGAAGGCGACTTGATTAAGCAGCTTCACTTGAACTATCCAGGAAAGGTGACTGTTTTTTTTGTAGACAAGTGCCGCGAGTATGCGGAAAAGTTAAAGAGTGAAGGGATCGATGTTCGCCCATTTACACCCAAAAGTCTTTTTTTAGGAAGAAATCTCACGTTATTAAAACAAGCAAAAGTAATTATTGTTGATAACTACTTTCCTGAGTTAGCCGTGATGACGCCAAATCAAGTAGTCATTCAAGTCTGGCATGCTGATGGTGCAATCAAAAAATTTGGCTGGGATGATCCACAGACGAAACAACGTAGTCGGCAAGACAAAAAAAGATTTCAAAAAGTTTATGACTCCTTCAATTATGTAGTAGTCAATTCGGATAAGATGGCAGAGGTTTTTCAAAAAAGCTACAGTTTAAATCAAAAAGTGATTCAAAAGTTCGGTTCTTTGAGATTAGAAACAGCTCAAAAAGTAGCAGGATCAGTTGAACAAACAAAAAAATTTATTTTATATGCACCAACGTATCGTCCGGAAAAAAAAGATATGGAGCAAATTCTTAGTCAAGTATTAGCTACATTTTCTAAACTACCTGAGGAACAATTTTATGTACATCTGCATCCGACAATCCAGCAAGAAAATTGGGTATTACCTAAAAATGTACATTGGTGGAACCAAAACATTATGAAAAGTTATCCAAATGTCAAACTATTGATTACGGACTACTCGGCAAGTACTTTTGAGTATCTTACTATACAGGAACAGTCAAAAATTATTTTTTTCTGTCCTGATTTTGATAAATATAAAAAAAATCCAGGAATTCAAAATGATTTTCTTGAGTGGGCACCTGGACCAGTCGTGAAGAATCAGGAATTGTTGGGGCAAACAATTCAGACCTATTCATATGAAGCAAATGAACAAGGGGTAAAACAAGCAAAACTGTTATGGAATCAATATGAAAATGGCAAAACTGTTGGAAAGATAATGGCGTTAGTGAAAAAGGAACTGGGTGAGATTGGTGGAAAAGAAGAGTAGGACAGAATACATAAGTGGAGTCCCTGTTGATAATTTGACCTATCAAACAATTGTGGAGGACATCCCCAAATATCTAGCTGCAAACAAAAAAATGTTAATCACAAGTGTTAATCCTCAAATTACATTGCAAGCTTATCAGTATCCAGAGGTAAAGGCTTATTTAGAACGGGCAACACATCGAATTGCTGACGGAATTGGCGTGGTTAAGGCTTCTAAAATGTTACGAGGAAATATTCGTGAACGGATAACTGGTATTGAAGTGATGGAAAGAAGTTTGCAGTTTGCGAATCAATTTGGCTACCGGATTTTCTTATATGGAGCGAAAAAGGATGTTGTGAATCAAGCTGCACGAAATATTCAAGAAAAATATCCGAATATTGAAGTAGCAGGTACACTTCATGGCTACACAAGTAGAAATACAGAAGAAGTGATTAAAAAAATCAATCAAGCAAACTGTACCTTTCTCTTTGTCGCTTTGGGTTCACCTAAGCAAGAAATCTTTTTGGAAAGAAACGTAGATCAATTGAATGCCAAAGTTTTTCTAGATGTTGGTGGTACTTTTGATGTCCTTGCAGGAGCAGTCAAGCGGGCACCAAAATTTTATTTAGACAACAATCTTGAATGGCTCTATCGTTCGCTTTCGATGAAGCGTTATGATCGTTTGGTGCAGATTCCGAAGTATTTATATTCGATTGTGCGACATAGGGATGCCAAAATGGAAAACAAGGTGCAACAACTAGATGTAGAAATCAAAAAAGAGATAAAAGAGTGGAGACATGAGTGAGTATAGTGCGAAGAAATCTTGAAATAATTTATCATCGATGGGTGAAAAAAGTTTTTTCTCTCCTTAATAAACATCCGAAAGAAAAGCTAATTTTTTTTGAAAGTTTTCATGGCAAACAATATAGTGACAACCCACGTGCTATTTATGAATATATTCGGGAAAATTATCCGGAATACACCTGTATTTGGGCGGTAAAGAAAGGCTTTGAAGCCCCTTTTATTGAAAATGATATTCCTTATGTCAGACGGATGGGCTTGAAGTGGCTACTAACAATGCCAAGATCAAAATATTGGTTTTTCAATACTAGGATGCCTGGGTGGATGGTTAAAGGTAAAAATATGTATGTTCAAACATGGCATGGAACACCATTAAAAAGATTAGGCTTAGATATTAAAAATGTAACGATGCCAGGAACGGATACAAATAAGTATCGGGAAAATTTTAAAAACGAAGCGGCCCGTTGGGATTATTTGATTTCACCTAATGCATATAGTACGGAAATTTTTCGAAGTGCATTTGCATATGAAGGGGAGATCCTAGAAATCGGTTATCCAAGGAATGATATTCTTCTGTTACCTGATAATAGTGAAAAGATCAAACAAATCAGAAAAAAGTTAACTATTGCTGAAAATCAAAAAGTTATCCTCTATGCACCTACTTGGCGAGATAACCAATTTATAAAAAAAGGTGCTTACAAGTTTGATAATCAATTTCCTTTCACTGAAATTTTAGAACAAGAATCAGACACGATTATTTTGACTAGGCTACATTACTTAGTGGCAGAACAATTTGATCCTAAGCAATATGGGAATCGCGTAATAGATGTTTCTAGTTACGAAGATATCAGTCATTTATATTTGATTGCAGACCTGTTGATTACGGACTATTCTTCTGTCATGTTTGACTTTGCCTTAACGAAAAAGCCAATGATTTTCTATATGTATGATTTAGAGTCTTACGGACAGGAAATTAGAGGATTTTATGAGGGGGTGTTGAATCAATTGCCAGGACCAATCATTCAGAAACGTGCAGACCTTATTTCTGAAATCCATGCAATTAATTCAACATCTTTTACAACTAATAGAGACTATCGTGCATTTTATCAACGTTTTTGTATTGATGATATTGATGCGACTGAGAAATTAATAACGAAAATTTTAGGAGGAACAAAATGAAACGAGTAATTACTTATGGAACATTTGATTTATTACATTATGGTCATATCAATTTATTAAAGAGAGCTAAAGAACAAGGAGATTATCTAGTCGTAGCTTTATCAACAGACGAATTTAACTGGGAGCAAAAGCAAAAAAAATGCTATTTTTCTTATGAAAAAAGGAAACAGTTACTAGAAGCGGTACGGTACGTTGACTTGGTAATTCCAGAAAACGGCTGGAGTCAAAAAGCATCGGACATCAAAGAATATCATATTGATACTTTTGTGATGGGAGACGACTGGGCAGGTAAATTTGATTTTCTGGAAACAGAAACAACAGCTGAAGTTTTCTATTTACCAAGAACACCTGAGATTTCAACTACACAAATAAAGAAAGACTTGAATAAGTAGTAATTTAATTAATGTTGTAAAGTTGAAAAGAGGTGTTTTTTTGAAATACGAATGCTCATTTATCTTACTGAATAATAACAACTTGCGAGGTAGTTTGAAAGACACCTCGCTTCTTGACGTTTTCTCGGAAAATTACTCATTACAAATCAATCAAGAAAATTTCCAGATTGTCAACGTAACGAGAATGCTATTAGCAGATGAGTTTATTTTTCAAATTGAAGTCGATCGAGAATTACCGGTAGAGATTAAAGATAACTCAGTAGTTAAATTAGTTGATAGGAACATGACAATAGTAGAATTAAGGACGCATAATTGGTTCACTGAACAACAGATTCTACAAGAAAATAGATTACCCATATTTGACTGTTTGATTGAAAATCAGCAATTGAAATTTTCATTTTTCGAGTTGAATCAAAATAAGTTTACGATAGATGTCCGCTCAGAGGCTGGAAAACTGTATGAAAAGCTTCCTTATTCTAGAAGTCAAACGGCGGGAATAACGACCGTAGTTATAAATAATCTTGACTTAATTGGTCAAGTAAATGAACTTGGTAGGTACCATTTTTATCTTGAAACTGAAGGCAAAAAATACGAATTTTTACTAGCTAAAATTCATACACAAAAAAATAAATATCTTGATTTTTTATATAGAGATGCTACTCGTGAAGCAATGATCTATGCCTCTCAAAAAACATCGTTATCATTTACAATACAACCACCAGTCAAAATGAATGAACTCCGTTACCATAAGAAGGCTAAGTTGTTAGCTTTGAAGAAAAAGCAATCATTGATTTTAGAAGTTAAGATTCCAATAGAATATCGTGAGGGATTTGCCTATTTGTTAAAAATCCAACACAGAGGAACTTTAACAGCTGCCTATCAAGCACAACCAATAAAGAAAACTGGAAAAAAACTTGTCTTTTCAATTGATCTTGCTGCATATGACTGGGAGTATTATTACTGGGATTTATATTTAGAATGCAAAGGTGAGCAAGAAACCTATGATTGTAGAATAATCAATAAGTCATTCTTTTTATATTTAAAATTACAGTACTTTTCGGGAAGGTATCAGTCAAAAATAGATGATAACATAGTGTATCCATATCAAACAATGAAGTATGCAATCAGTCTTAATTTTCGTCCTTTTAGCGAATATGAGACGAAAAAATACAAACAAAATGAATGGATTGCTTATATCTTGGCTCATACGATAGGACTCTTTTTTTTAGGGAACGATATTTGGCTGATTCATGAAAAATACTCAAATACAGCACAAGATAATTCGTATTATTTTTTCAACTATTTACAAGAAAAAACTAGTCAACGTGCCTATTTTGTAATAAAAAAAGAGTCACCAGAGTATAACAAGTTAAATCACTATCATCGACGTCGAGTTGATTTTATGAGCGTGAAACATTTATTTTTGCTACTTATAGCTAAAAGAGTTGTTGCTTCGGAATCTAAGGGACATGGATATGCTTGGCGTGTACAAACAGGACCAATCAAACCCATTCTAGATAAAAAAAGATATGTCTTTCTTCAACATGGTGTTTTAGGTCTTAAGAAACTTGATAATACATTTAATGCAACACGTTCGAATAATCAGGCAGAGCTTTTTATTACTTCCGCAGAGTGGGAGAAAAAAATAGTTCAAAAATATTTAGAATATGCTCCTCAAAATATTGTGGTAACAGGGTTAGCTAGATGGGATGAGTTACAAAAAAATAAAGGTAATTTGATAAAGAAAAAACAATTTTTAATTATGCCAACTTGGAGAACTTGGTTAGAGGATCTAACCCAAGAAGAATTCATTAAATCAGATTTTTTTCAACAATATTCTCAATTGCTATCAAATCGCGAACTACTAAAATTCTTAGAAATTGAAGAATACACCATTATTTTTTATATTCATCCTAAATTAGCAGAATATATTCAATTGTTTGATGTTTCTGCACATAAAAACCTACGTATTATTCCAATGGGGGACGTTCCGCTAAACAAACTTCTTTCTGAGAGTGAATGCTTAATAACGGATTATTCCAGCATTTATTGGGAGGCCTTGTATCAAGGAATACCAACAATATTTTTCCAATTTGACATAGAAAAATACCAACAAATGCAAGGAAGTTATCTTGATCTTAATGAAGAGTTACAAGAAATTCGCTGTTTTGATGCAAAATCTTTGATTTTACAAATGAAACAAAAAAGTTATCTTTTAAGCGATGTGAGCGCACATGCAAAAACAATCTTTCCCTATATAGATAATCAAAATTCAGCTAGGATTTTTGAAGAAATTAAACGATACAAACCTAGTTTAATAAATAGAATAAAACAAAGAATTAAAAGAAATCGACTAGTTGAAATGGTTAGAATACGCGTCAACGATATCGTCGGATAAAAGGAATTTTTAACATTCCTATATTGCTTATGAGGTGAACAAATTGAAAACAACGTTAGTAGCTAAGAAGCTAATTTATGATAATCAATCAATTTATATTGAATTATCTGGTGAAGAGATAATTGAAAAATTTTACTTGACAGAATGTATATCTGGAAAAACGCATCAAATGCTTGCAAGTAAAGAAGGAATGGGGTATCGCGTTTCTATTCAGGGATTAAATATTTTTAATCGTCCCTTACAAATAGTCACTATTTTTGGAACAATCAAGGTTACTGAGTTAACAGATAGATCAGATAGCTCGCTACCTATCCATTTATTAGAAGAAAAATATTTCTTTATTTCTGAATCGAAGATATTTAACTACATGATTTCTCCAAAGCAAATCGTAAAAAATGATGGACAAATCATAGCTCAATTGACAAATACTCATTTGACAATTGAAGAAATCGCAGACTATCGACAAGTCGATTTCTTTGTTAAAAATGAAGCTGGTTACTATTTGAGAATTAATGGCTACCAAAAAGATAATAAACTTTCTGTTAATCTAACCGAAGTGATTCAGGAGCTAGCAGTTATCCAAAGCTTCAGTAGTTCTTCTTTGTATCTTGTTGAATATGTATTAGATCAATACGTTGCTACGAAAATTGTCACTTCAGAAGTAGAAAATGGAAATGCTCAATTTTATCCTTTATCAGAATCATTCTTCCTACTAGAAAATGTACAACAAACAATGCTTATCCGAAATAAAGCAGTTGTAACCTCTGTACAGGATATCCAGAATTTACAAAATGTATATATTCAAACGCAACAAGCAGATTATTTTAAGTTGACAAAAGAATGTCTTACTTTGTTACCAAGTCAACAAATCCAACTATTTAAAAAAGAAAATCAAGAATTTGTCCCTTATAAGTTTTCCAAAAAAGAATTACATGTTTTAAAAAAATATCCTGAAATCATTGGAAACCAAGTGAAATTTTTTATTAAAGGAAATTCTATTTGGATTGAACCACTCATAAACGCACAACCAGTTTTAAAAAATAATTTTAGTAGCTTAGAAATCAGAATAAATAATCTAGAAGAAATTGCTTTGGAAGGAAAAACCAAAGAACTTTATATTCCTTGGCAAAAATCGGGGGAACGATTCACATTAGATCTATTGGAGACACCTCTTTCACCAAATCAAGAATATAAAATTATAGGAATCAATGGTGTTACAAAGCAAAAAATTTATTTAGACTTAAAAGTTCAACCTCAGAATGTATTAAGCTATTCACTCATTCAACATCACAAGCAAACCACGTTGATAACTTATGATTATGAAACTTTTATAGCTAAGAATTATCCAGTCAAAGTTACGAAATCTGTAGGAATCAAGAATATCTGGTCTGAAGGGGAAAAACTATTTTTAGTACCAGAAAAGAAATTCTCTTTGAAACAAAACTTAATAATGAAACGCCGTGGAAAAAATGACTTGATTTTAATTCATTTGTCCCTGATGGAAGATGGTAGCTATTCTGCTGATCTTTCAGATATAAAGAGCGAACTGGAACAAGATACAAAACTTTATGGTGATTTTTATCTTCAAGAAATCACGTCTGAAGCAATTAAGCGTTCACCATTAAAAATCAAAGATAGTATAGTTGAGAAACTTCCTGGGAAATTACTGATGGAGTGGGCCGCTCATGAGGACCAACCTGAAAAATATAATGTTGGTTTGTATGTCAATAAGGATAAAGGAATCAGCTTATTGCAAGATGCATATCCTGCATATTTAAAATTCATGAAAAAAATGATTACGAAAGACTTAGATGTAACAAAATTAACGATGGAGAATCAGTTCCTAAACTTAACTATTCCTGAACTAGATGGCATCGAATCTTCGATACAGTTAAAAGTTATCAAACGCGCAACGAAGGAAACATTTATTTTAGAAAGTAAGGCTCGAACAGAAAACGATGCAGCTATCCGTTTTGATTTAACATCACTTATTGAAAACTCAGTAGGAGAGTTTCCACGTCTTGATTTTCGCCTTTCGTTTGAAACGCCTTACTCAAAATATGAGGAATGCAAGTTACGCATGAAAAAGAGTAAAAAGCGTAAGGAAGGATTGAGTTTAACTCAACTAACTGAAGAGCAATCATTCTTAGTTTATACAACAAAAAGTAACATTATTTGTGGCGTATTTTCTACCTATACTGCTGGTGCAAGAGAATACTTTCAAGTGCAAACAAAATTAAAAGGTATGAAAAAAACTGGACACGGCTATGTATTCAAAATAGTAATAGATAGTCAAGAACATTTTGAAGTGGAAAATGCTTATTTGCAATTACGAAGTAAAGAATATAACATGCAAATCAATTGTAAATTGATCAATCAAACAAAAAATGAATTTGAATTTTCTTTTGAAATGGATTGGGATAAATTTTTCCCGTTGTATTGGGATCTATTCGTTGGAATGAAATTTAATGAAGTGATTTATCCAATTAAAGTAAAAGGGGCACAAAAGGAAATATTGAATCAAGTTGAAGCAGATTATTTGGATAATAGTGTGTTGAACGATGATAAATCTAAAATTATATATCCGTATGTTACGTTCTCCAACGATATTGCATTTATGATTAGAGAAAAAGAGAATTATGAAAATAAATGGACAAGTTTTAAGGATAAAGCAGGCTATTTAACTTATCGTTTGTTCAAAAAACATTTGGACAAGCAACGTATTTGGCTAGGATTTGAAAAATTTTCTCAAACGGCGCAAGATAATGGCTATGCAATGTTTGATTATGTACAGAAAAATAATCTCAAAAAACAGTATTACTATGTGTTATCAAAGGATTCGAAAGACTATTTAAATGCCAAAAAGGAACATAAAAATATTCTTACTCATATGTCTTATCGCTACTTTGTTATGTTATATGCTTCTAAGTTATTGATTGCATCTGAAACGCCACGACATGTGCATAATATTCGAGTGAGATCTGGTCGTGCTGCAAAAGCAATTCAAGAAAAGAAAAGTGTATTCTTACAGCATGGAGTTACCGCATTAAAACGTTCAGACGTATTTAAGAAAAGCAAAGGACGAGGCAACTTTGATATGGTAGTTGCGACATCCGACTTTGAGAAAGACATTTTACATGAAAATTGGTTATACGATGAAGATGAAATTGCAGTTACCGGTTTTTCACGTTGGGATTTACTAGAAGATCATTCGAATCTGCAAGAACGCAAAAAAATATTTGTTATGCCAACTTGGCGATCATGGATGGAAGATATGCCGAAAGAAGAATTTATCAAGACGGATTATTATAATAACTATATGGGATTTTTATCTTCAAGCAAGTTAGAAACAATTCTAAAAGAGAATAATTTAGAAATTATCTTTTTCTTACATCCAAAATTCAAAAATTACATTTCTGAATTTAGTGCTCCAAGTGAACGAGTACAACTATACGCTTTTGGTGATATTAAAGTAAACGAAATGATTATGGCATCTTCATTAATGATTAGTGATTATTCATCTGTTACTTGGGATATGTTCTATATGGAGAAACCTGTTATATTTTTCCAATTTGATTATGAAAAATATAATGAATATGAAGGAAGCTATATTGACATGGAAACGGAATTATTTGGTAGACGTGCCATAACAGTTGACCAGGTGATTAACACAATTGAACAAACGATTTCTCAAGATTTTGTTTTGGAGGAACCTTATCAAGAATTATATGGAAAATATTTTAATTATCATGACCGTGAAAATAGTCAAAGAATTTATGAAACAATAGTCAAAGAAAGAGTGGATCAATAATGAACAGTGTACGGATTTTTGAGGGTAGATTCTATATTACAAGAAAAGAGCCTTGTGAACTAATTTCAGTCTCTGGGGAAAGATTTCCTTTTAGAAACGAAAATACGGATACGTATAGTCTAAATATTGAACATTTTATAACTGATGAATTTAAAATTATCGATAATTTGGGAAATGAAATTTTTCTTGTAGAGGATAAAAGCCAACTGTTTTTAACTGATGAACAAGCCCATAGTTATAGAATTGTTTCGAAGTCGGTAGCGGGATTTTGTATCCAGACTGTCCCGTATCGAAGTACAAATTTCACTGGAGTAATGGCCGAGCCTCTTATAATTGGGAGGAAGGATAATGAACTAGCGACTATTAATCTAAATAAAACTGATAGAAACCCTCAAATATTCTTCTGCTTGGGTGAAGATATCTGTGCAATTGATTTTTTAGTGGATCATAATTATGAGGTGTCTATTGCACAACATTATGTTACTCACGTCAGCGGTCGATTAATTGTATTTGATGGTGTTAAATTTTTAGCAAATAGTAAAATGAAACATACGGAGTACCACAATTTAGAGATGAAAGTAACTAATATAGAAGTGACAAATGAATCAGTTGTTCTGACTGCACCAGCTGTTCACTCAATGGTGGAAGCTTCTCTCTTGATAGGGGAACGTTGGTTATTTGGTAAAGTGAAGGATGGACAAATTACCTTTAAGCGAAACTTTTTTCCTGAATTATGTGGGAAAGTAAAATTATATCTTGGAAATCAGCAAATATTTACTTCAATCAAAAAAGTCTTCTTAGCGGGAGATAATGTTGGAGAAGATTTACTTATAGAAAATAATGAACTTTATTTATTAAAGAAAACGAAAACCCCAGCTTCTTTTACAAATCAAGAATTAAAAAAACATGTTAAAATTAAGTTTTCTAATTTGGAACTAACGGACTATCAGCTGAGCTTTCAGTTAGAAAGACATCTTGAAAATGCGCAATTAATCATCAATAAAAGAGGGCAAGGGTTGAATTATATTCTTCCTTTGAACAACAAGGATGATTATTACTACTGTAGTTTACGCAGTTTCATGGAGGACGAAGCAGCTGAATTAAAAAAAGCTCGCTTTGATTTTTATCTATATGTTTTTAGCGAAGGACAATATCAATTGATGCGTTTGGCCAATAAAGATAAATTACCCAAAGATAAAAAGAATCGGTTTTTTGGGGTAGTCACTTATGGTCAGCATAAGACAGCTTATTCTCAACATTTTGAATTATATTTGACTAACAGCAATACTTTATCGCTTGTAAAAAACAACTTATCTAACTTAGCTAAAGAGCGTTATGAAATAAAAACGCAAGTAGCTGATTTTGTTTATAAAAAACCAAAAGTAAGGTTAACTTGCAAACTAGAAACAAAAAATAAAGAGGAGATATCTGTTCAAAGTGTTTTACTAGTGAAGCGCAATAAAGATACGCTAGAACGGATAAAAATAACTGACTTTACTATTGATCAAAAGAAAAATCACCTTTTAATTAAAACGACAATTGATTTATCAATATATGATTTTGAGCCATTATATTGGGATTTGTATGTTGAGACAAATATAAATGAACAACGTTACTTTGTACGCATAAATAAAGCGAGCAAAGCTGCTAAACGAAATATTAGAAGTAACACACTTAAGTATCAGTATCATACACAAGATGATTTTTTAATGTACCCATACATTACAATTAGTGAGGATATCTCTTTTACTTATCGAAAAAGAGAAAGTTATGAAACCAAGTGGAATAATTTTAAAGAAAAATCTGCTTATTATTTAGCTCGATTGATGAAGCCGTACTTTGCTAAAAAAGATATTTGGATAGGGTTTGAAAAACTAGCTTCCTCAGCTCATGATAGTGGGTATCACTTTTTTAATTATTGTTACGAAAACAAAAAACATGATCAGTTTTATTATGTGATTGATAAATATGCAACCGAAGCAAAATTCTTAGCTGATAAGAAAGATCGTACCCTGAACTTTATGTCGTTTAAATATTTCTTGTATCTATTTTCTTCGACGTTGCTAATTTCTTCTGATACTAAGCGGAATGTTTATAATTTAAAGCAAAAAGAAACTTATATGGGGCGTGTTTTAACAGAAAAACCGTTAGCTTATTTACAACATGGTGTGAACGGTTTGAAGAAAGTTCCCGATTTTTATAAAAATAGAAATGTTTTTGACTTAGTAATTGTACCTTCAGAATATGAAAAACGTTTAGTAATCAATGAGTGGGGGTATGAAGAAGAGGAAGTAGCTGTGACTGGATTGGCCCGTTGGGATGTTATGCGAGACAGAACAACCGAAATTCCCTATCGTCAAATTTTTGTAATGCCAACTTGGCGGACGTGGATGGACGGTCTACCTAAAGAAAAATTTATTCAAACGGATTATTTTAAAGAATACAGTCAATTTTTAGCTTCTAAAGAATTAAAAGAGTTGCTTGTAGCTAACAATGTAAGAATCGCTTTTTTCTTACATCCAAAGTTCAAAGAATATATTGATTTATTTGAAATTGACCCAGAAATAATCGATAAATATGAATTTTTAGAAGTCCCAATGGACGAGTTGATTATGAAGAGTTCAATGATGATTTCAGATTATTCAAGTGTGATTTGGGAAATGTATTACTTAAAGAAACCATGTGTCTTTTTCCAATTTGACATAGAAAAATATTTACAATATGAAGGACTTTACATGGATCCTAAGACTGATTTATTTGGTGACGTAGCATATACTTCAGATAAGTTAATCGCGCTTATTCAAGAAACAATAAAAAATGGGTTCGTAGAAAAAGATATTTATGCAAATATGCGTAAGGAGTATTTCTCATTGATGGATCATGATAATTCGAAGCGGATTTATGAGGCAATCGTAAATTCTAACGTTAAATCGAAAAAAAATGGTGGTATCAGACCTATTACTAAGAAGACCTTGTTAAAAATAATCAAAAGGAAGTGACTTATTAATGAGTGCCAATCTAAAACAAAGAGAAATCTTTTTTCTTAATGATTCTGTTAGTGTGGATTCAGGCGGGCGTGTGCAGTCTATGTTTTTGAGAAGTAAAACATGGGAGAAAGATGTTCTTGCTACACATATTTGTACATTTAATTTTCGCCCGCAATATAGAAATATTTTTAATGATATACACAAGATAAAAAAATTACCAGATAATGTTTTTTTCATGAATATTTACGAATTTTTTTCGGAAGATAAAACTCTTTTCTATAGTGACAGTGTGGTAACTTTTGATGAATACGAAAGAAAAATGAATTTTGTTCAGAGTACGAAAAATGAGCAAGTATTTGAGTACAAGGAGAACAATAAATTATTACAAAGAATCAAGTTGAATACAAATCAATCAATTTCTATGATTGACTATTTTGAAGATAAAAAAAGAATAAAGAGAGAGATTTTTAGAAGTGATGGTATCTTGTTAAGGACAAATTATTTCAACAGCGAAGGATTCTTGGCTCAAAGTGATTTTTTTGCTAGTGACGGAAGAAAATATTTGGCAAGTAAGTATAATGAAGAAGCACAAATGACATATATTTTACATTTTCAAAAGAATGGTAATGTAAATCAATTTGACAATGAAAAGCAATTGAAAGACTATTGGATATTTCAACTGAATGAAATGTCCAATAGACCATATTTTTTTGTAGAAGATCATCGTTTGGATTCTTGTGTCATAGAAAATAGTTTTACAAATAAAATAATGTCAGTAGCAACTATTCACGGAAATATTTACGGCAAGGACGGCTCGTATGGTAGTCCATTAAGAGCATATACAAAAGGAACACTAGAAAATTTGGATAAATTTGGTGCAGTGATTCTTCTTACTGATGAAATGAAAAAACATATTACAAGCCAATTTGGGGAAAGAGATAATTTATTTGTTATTGGACATCCATTTCTTGTAAATAAAACAAGACCGACAGTATCTAAGAATTTGAATCGTGGTGTAATTATTTCAAAATTTAATAAGGGAAAGAGAATTCATTTAGCTATTGAAGCATTTGCCAATGCAGTAAAGGAAGTTCCAGATGCACAACTAGATATTTTTGGGCAAGGGGATGAAAAACAAAGTTATGAACTATTGATAAAAAAATTAGGTGTCGAAAAAAACATACATGTTCATGGCTATACGCAGGATGCAATTGGAGAGTTTCAACGTAGTGGTTTCAGTCTAATGACTTCAAAGGCGGAAGGTTTTGGTATTTCAATTTTAGAAAGTCTTAGTGTGAATACTCCAGTTGTTGCTTTTGATTATAATTATGGACCAAAAGATTTAATCGAAGATGGTCTAAATGGGCGTATTGTTCCTAATGGCGATATTTCTGCATTAAGTAGAACAATCGTTGAATTAGTAAAAAAAACAGACTCTTTAAATAAATTATCTAAAAATACTGGTAAAGTCGTTGAACAATATTCTAAGGATAAGATTCGTGAAAAACTATTATGTTTATTTGACTATCTAGATGATTATCAAGATGAACTTCCAGTGGTAGTGCAGTCACTAAGTCAATCAGTTCACTCTATCATAAAAAGTGATACTGAATTTAAATTAAATCTTGAGATACAAATCAAATTAACAAACACAAAAAATAATCCAGCTTGCTATATTCATGTAATTACTCCAGAAAAAATGGAACCTTTGCTTTATAAAGGAGTGCATGTGGATGGGAAATATCTATTTGAAATTACGCTGCCATTAGAAATGCTACCTATTATTTTGAAATCCCCGTTAGATCCTTTTTTGTTAGGTATACAAAACAAGAAGCACTATCAAATGTTTGATTTACCAATAATAAAAGAAAAGATTCAATCATTTCTAATGTAAAATAAAGATTTGTTAAATATAAAAAATAGTTAATTAAAAAAATAATCTTTGAAAAAAGATTGGAATGGGCAATAAATATGATTGAAAAAACAGTAAAGGTAAGAGCTAAGTATTTAACTAAAGAATATGAACTATTAAAAAAGAAATCTGATAAGCTAAAATCGTTATTTAAATCTACAGCTACAGGTATTCCAAAATTTTGGGCACTTCGAGGTGTTTCATTTGAAGTAATGTCTGGAGAAACTATTGGAATAATTGGAATTAATGGTTCTGGAAAATCTACCCTTTCAAAAATTCTAGGTGGAATTATTCCACCAACTTCTGGCGAGCTAGAAATTAATGGAGAGACCTCGATTGTTGCAATTGGTGCAGGTTTAAAAGCTGCGTTAACGGGCAGAGAAAATATTAAATTAAAATGTTCAATGTCAGGAATGAGTAATAAAGAAATTGATGACAAAATTGACGATATCATCAATTTTGCTGATCTAGGAGAATTTATTGATCAGCCAGTCAAAAATTATTCTAGTGGGATGAAATCAAGATTAGGATTTTCTGTGGCAATCCATCAAAATCCAGATATCTTGATTATCGATGAAGCATTGTCCGTTGGGGATGATACATTTGCACAAAAATGTATTGATAAGATTAATGTATTTAAAAAAGAAGGAAAAACTATCTTTTTTGTTAGTCATTCATTAGGTCAGGTAAAAAAAATGTGTGATAAAACTTTATGGTTACATTACGGTGAAGTAGCTGGATTTGGGCCTACTAAAGAAGTAATTAATGAATATAAAAAGTTTACCAAGTGGTTTAAAGATTTACCTAAAGAAAAACAAAACAATTATCAAAAGTCACAAAAAGAAGCACAAAAAGATTTTTCGTTAGAAAGTATGTATCAAAGTACAATGGAAAAATTACAAAGTGATCATCTGATGACAAGGGTAGAATTAAAACAGTTACAGAAACAAATGGAAAGAAATCAAATTGGCACGCAAATGAAACTATCAACTAAGATTTTGATTATTTGCTTATTCTTTATAATGATTACTTTATCAACTATTAGTTTTAGTGGCCGTTCGTTAACCTATTTCTTTAATAATCCAGTGGAATTTGCAAGAACACACTGGTTAAATAATGAAAGAAAATCTAAGGGAAACATCTCCAACAAATCTTCAAAAGAAAGTAGTAAAACATCTAACTCTACAACTAAAAGTGAAGAATCAGATGCTAGTACTTCAAGTGAATCGATAGAGATGGTTACGCACACGATTGTTCCTGGAGAAACCCTCCTAGGGATTGCACAACAATACAACGTTTCGTTAGAAGAATTAATGAGAGTTAACAATCTGGATAATGAAGTCATCAATGCAGGAGTAGAAATCACTATCCCTGCTTCACAAATCCAACAAGATAGCTCAACTGGAGGTGTGAGTAATGAATGAAGTAGCGATTATTATTAAAGAGCAACTATCAAACCTAGGAATTATTTTTAGAATGTCGAAGTATGAAGAAAAAGCGACATATCAAAATAATTACTTAGGATTACTATGGCAAATATTGAATCCATTAATTCAAGTAGGAATCTATTATATGGTTTTTGGACTAGGTGTTCATGGTGGAAGAACGATTAATGGAGTCCCATATATTATCTGGATGATTATAGGAATTTCTGCTTGGTTTTTTATATCACCATCAATTATGCAAGCGTCAAATAGTATCTATAAACAAGTTGGTTTAGTTTCTAAAATGAAGTTTCCTGTTAGTGTTTTACCATCGATTTCTATAGCGGGACAGCTGACGAATTATTTTTGGTATATGATGATTGTTATCACTGCATTGTTATTAAATGGAGTCTATCCAACGCTGTATTGGTTACAATATATTTATTACTTTTTTTCTATGCTTGTTTTTCTTTATGCATTCGGCATCTTTAATGCAACGATTACAACGCTAGTGCGCGACTATCATGTAATGCTTCAATCAATTTTCAGACTGTTATTTTATATATCTGGAGCAATTTGGAATTTTCAAACAAGAAATCTACCTGAAGGACTAGTAAAGATTTTAGAAATTAATCCGTTATATTATTTAATTGACGGATTTAGAGACTCATTTTTATCTAGAGAATGGTTTTGGAATAAAGGAACGTATGGTCTGATTTTTTGGAGTACAACTCTTTTATTACTGTTGATTGGTTCACACATTCATTTAAAATTCCGAGCAAAATTTGTTGATTATATTTAGGGGGAAGACTAAATGGAGACCTTGTTTGTCATTGATAATAAGCTAAACAGTACTTTTTATTATTATTCATCTGAACATGATAAAAATTTACTCGTTCATGTACTTCCAGAAACGATAACAGAAACCAAGATACATTTAGGTGAGCAGTTCTCCTTGCTCAATAGATCAGATTTTATAGTCTGGTTTTCTACAGAGTTTGATTTACCAGTTAAGACTTATGTGGTGATAACTAAGGAAGAACTTTTAAAAATAGTTATGGAAGAATTAGCTCAAAATGAACTTGTTACTATATCAAATCCCTCTGAATTTGTTCAAGAGAATGTTCGCTTTAAATGTGGCAAGCAAAAAGTAACATTTAAAGAGCTGGATGTCTTTCTTACGTATGATCCAAATGTTTCTGAAGGCAGTTCTATTTTTGTAAGGCAAGAACATATTGTACGCTTATATAAACAAAAAGTTCAGAAAATAAAAAATCCAGTTATACTAGTTAAAAAGTTTAATCAGTTAAAGTCCGCTGTCGATACTAATTTGACTTTTACTGGGATGACGGTAGAAATAAAAGATTTACTAAAAAGGAATAGTCAAAAACTAATCAAGTATGATTTACCTCCAGACAATCTAGCTAAAGCAAAAGAAAAAGTCTTACAATTTATGTCTAAATAGAAAAATACTATAAAAGGGAGCTTAGTTATGGCTAAAAGAACCAAAGAAAAAAAATCTAAAGGCTGGCTCATTGTTGGCATTGTGTTATTATTGATGTTGTTAGTCGGCGGCGGTAGTTTATGGTATTACCAAAATATTTACTCCAAAATATCTCCAGTTTCTGATTTCTCAGCTGTAAATGGGAAATTTTATCTTTCTAAAGGTAAATATCGTGGCGAAGAATTAACATCATTTGATCATGTGAAATGGGAAGATACAGAAAAAAAATTAAGCTTTTCGCCGATTGATAAATCCCATATTTTTATTGGTGTCTATGAGAATAACAAATTAGTTACAGGGAGTACCTTGTCCACAATCAAACAGAAAGATAACTATCTAGGTTTGAAACAAGAAAGTTTTATCGTTTCTGATAGTTATTATAAATCTAAGTTGAAAAAAGAAAATCAAGAATCTTTTGAACAGCTAGACAATAAAACTATTCCAGATTTAACAGCTAGTGAAGACAAGTATTATATTTCAAAAACAGTTCATATTAATCCAGAAATTAAGAGTTATAAATTCTATCTAAAAGGTAAACAATTGATTCGTGAAAATGCACCAGATAATGATTCTTACTATTATGTTAACTACGAGCAACAATAAGGTAAAATGTTAATATTTACGATTAAATAATTTTTAGATTCACAATTGAAAGGAAGAAATTTAATGAAAAAAATCGCAGTTTTAGGTCCAGGTTCTTGGGGGACTGCCTTAGCGCAGACCTTAGCAGAAAATGGTCATGATGTTCGAATTTGGGGAAACGTTCCTGAACAAATTGATGAAATCAATAACTATCATACCAACAAACATTTTTTACCAGACTTGCAAATTCCTGAATCAATTGTCGGATATAAAGAATTAGCGGAAGCTGTTGATGGCGCCGATGCTGTGTTATTCGTTGTCCCAACAAAAGCGATTCGTTCAGTTGCACAAGAATTGTTAGAAAAAATGAATACGAAACCAATCATCATTCATGCAAGTAAAGGTCTGGAACAAGGGACACACAAACGTATTTCAGAAGTTATTGCAGAAGAGCTTCCAGAAGAAAAACGCCAAGCAATCGTTGTTCTTTCTGGTCCAAGTCATGCAGAAGAAGTTGCTGTTCATGATATCACGACGATTACGGCTGCAAGTATTGATCAAAAAGCAGCAGAATTTGTTCAAGATTTATTTATGAATGATTATTTCCGAATCTATACAAATAATGACGTAATTGGTGTAGAAACAGGTGCTGCATTAAAAAACATTATTGCGATTGGTGCTGGCGCCATCCACGGTCTAGGATTTGGGGATGACGCAAAAGCGGCTATCATGACTCGCGGCTTAGCTGAGATTAGTCGTCTGGGTGTAGCTATGGGTGCTAACCCACTGACATTTATTGGATTGAGCGGTGTGGGCGATTTGATTGTTACTTGTACAAGTGTTCATTCCCGTAACTGGCGTGCTGGAAACTTATTAGGACAAGGACATAAATTATCTGAAGTTCTAGAAAATATGGGGATGGTTGTTGAAGGTGTTTCAACAACGAAAGCCGCTGTTGAACTAGCTAAGCAATTAAACGTGGAAATGCCAATCACTGAAACCATCTATAGTGTGTTATATGAAGATAAAGATATCAGGCAAGCTGCAAAAGACATCATGTTGCGCGATGGTAAAACAGAAAATGAATTTATGTAAATAATTAAAAGAGAGCGAGCAAAAGGGAAACATCATCTTGCTCTCTTTTTTACTGAGTATAAAACCGAAAGAAAGTAGGTTTCCTATTTTACCTCTGCTATAATATTTGAATGAGAACTTTATTTTAAATGGATGATTGTGAGAAAGGAACGAACAAATCATGACAAAAGTTAGAAAAGCTGTGATTCCAGCAGCAGGATTAGGCACACGTTTTTTACCTGCCACAAAAGCGATGGCAAAGGAAATGTTGCCAATCGTTGATAAGCCAACGATTCAGTTTATTGTTGAGGAGGCTTTGGCTTCAGGGATCGAAGATATTTTAATTGTTACCGGAAAAGCAAAGCGACCAATTGAAGACCACTTTGATTCAAATGTTGAATTGGAAACAAACTTACGTGAAAAAGAAAAAAATGAATTATTGAAATTAGTCGAAGAAACGACAGACGTTAATTTACACTTCATCCGTCAATCTCATCCAAAAGGTTTAGGTCATGCTGTATTACAGGCGAAAGCTTTTGTAGGAGATGAACCTTTTATTGTGATGCTGGGGGACGATTTAATGGTGGATGATGTACCTTTGACAAAACAATTGATGAATGATTACGAACAAACAACATCTTCAACAATCGCTGTTATGAGTGTTCCGCATGAAGATACATCGAAATATGGCATTATCAATCCTGGTGAAATTGTTTCAGATGATGTTTACAGTGTGAAAGATTTTGTGGAGAAACCAGATCCAGCAGACGCACCAAGTAATTTGGCTATTATTGGACGTTATCTGTTAAATCCAGAAATCTTTACTATCTTGGAAACACAAAAACCTGGTGCGGGTAACGAGATTCAGTTGACGGATGCGATTGATGAACTGAACAAAAGTCAACGTGTATTTGCACATGAATTTAAAGGTACACGCTATGATGTCGGAGATAAGTTTGGCTACATGAAAACGAGTATCGAATATGGATTGCAGCACCCAGAAATTGGTGAAACGCTAAAAGAATATCTGATTGAATTAGGAAAAGAATTAAAGTAATTGATTGAGTAATTGATTTAAAGTAGAGGCCAGGTTGTTTGGTCTCTATTTTTATGTGTTTGGATGATTTGTTTTAGAACTTTGAGTGATAGCAGAGTGGGGGATGATTTTGTTGCGAAGTGTTCCCTAAGCAACTACTCGCAATAACTCTCAACTGTCCAAAAATATGAATGGCTATTTTTGGTAGTTGCGCATTATTTTTTTGGAGCTGACCGCTTGGAGCCGCAACCTTATCCACGGTGTTCCCAAAACAACTCCTCCATATAGCTTGCATTCATTTCAAAATATGGAAAACTATTTTGAGTGTTTGCTCGCTATCTTGTCGGAGCTAAACGTTTTGCGCCACAACCTTTTTCTATTTGACAGCTGACTGGTTTGCTATAA
The DNA here is from genome assembly GCF_040887505.1 of Enterococcus sp. C50. Lineage (NCBI taxonomy): Bacteria > Bacillati > Bacillota > Bacilli > Lactobacillales > Enterococcaceae > Enterococcus > Enterococcus sp. C50. The sequence goes on from NZ_JBFOFW010000011.1 coordinate 24,663, forward strand.
AATAGATAGCAGACATCATTTTTACTTAAGATTAGTGGAGGGAAGTGTGGGTGGCTGACGTTGTACAAGCCGATTGTGATGAATAAACAAGACAAAGCTTTGAAAAAAGTTGCCCGAATGCAGTTACTTGAACTCTTGAATGAAAATCCTGAGTGGTATCATTCTCAAAAAGTAGCACCTAAAAAAATAAAACAGTTAGCCACACTTTTAGTAGAGAATCAGAAAATAACGAATCGTGTTCCCAAAAAAGAAACAGTAATCAATCCTCGCTATTTTTTATTACTTCATTTTTTGGGTTTTACCAATAAAGAGGTACAAGAAATCTTATTTCCAACGAAACAAAGTTATTTGCTGTGGAAAGAGGACTATGGGTATGACAAATTAAAGAGTACTGCCATTGTGAAAAAGAAACAGTTGTTGATCCAGACGCTGGCAGATCAGTGGCATGTATATGAGCTCGCAGAACATTCAGTGCAAACAGTTAACGATTTTTGGCGAGAACAAAAGGCATTAGTTGAAGCTGGACATAAAGCTGTGGATGGATTGAGTGTACAAGAAATTAATGAGATTTTAGGTTTTTATGAAGTGTTGGACGGTATTACTGATTTTTCTCGAATTCAAAAACAGCTAGTACTAGAAAAAAAGAATCGTTTTGTCTAAGGAAGTGCACGAATCTGTGCTTAAAAGAAGCTTTAATTTTTGCTTAAATGTACAAAAATAGAACGATATTAAAGAAGAAACGTTAACAATTTTTTTGAATTAGTAGTAAACTAGTGAAGAGTTTTTGTCGAACGGAATTTAAATAGAAGGTGTGAAGTTCATGGAGAAACTAATAGCAATCGCTCAATCATTATTAGATGGACTGAAGTGGTTACTGGAAGGAAGCAATTGGCTGATTTTATTACCTTTCTTTTGTGTCAGTTTTTATATCATGTTTCAGATGGTCAGACGCAAAGAAAAAGGATTGATTTTCGTATGGTATTTAGCAACGATTGCACTTGGTAGCTTAATGTTGCAAATAGCAGTTAACATCGAAGTGGCGCTGATCTTTGCAGCCGTTTTGATTAGTTTATATGTAGTAGTTTGTATCCCTTATCTGGGGCATCGAATGCATTTGATCAAAAAAGGAAAGCATGCGGCTCCGTATCGCTCAGTGAAAGAAGAAAAAGAGGTTGGATGAGTAGTCTATTCCAAAAGTTAGATGTTTGATCTAACTTTTGGGTGTACTATGTTGACTCCAGCCTCTTTTTTAGTCATTTTGTAGGTGAGTGTATGTGAATGAAATTTATTTAATTAAATTTTGACTGCTTGTTATTTGAAAAAGTGTTATGATAAAGGCTTTGTAACGGCTGGTAAGCTAGTAAAAACAGTATATAATAACAAGATTATAATTATGAAAAGATAACGTACTCTTGTTTTTTTAAGATTCACCTCTTGCACTCAGCAAATAGTTTCCTTACAATGGTGACAGATAGAAACAGCTGAATAAAAAAAAGGCTCCCTACTTCTTAGTTGGCGCTAAGAAGCAGGGAATGACTTGTCAGTACGCGCTGACCAATCATTTTGCCATAGTCAATGCAGTGCATCGACCTTTTTTATTGTACCTAATCTAAGGTGAAATTTCTACCCCTATGTAGATTTTTGTGAAGGTTGCACGCTTGTTTATTTGCTATGTCAAGGTATTGGGCTAGACGCTCAATACCTTTTTTTGTTGGGGAAAAATAACGACAAGTAAAAATAAGGCGACAATCACTAATTTGTTGTTTTCCTTTTAGTGGGCAGCTGTTTCTATTGATTTTGATTCGTGGGGGAGACTAATGAGTTTACGTTATTTTGATTATTATCAGCAGTTGGAAGAAAAACTACGAGTAGAAGAACAATTAATGATTCAAGCAGGAACTTGGATTGCTCAACGGGTAGCTGTAGGGGGACGGTTACAGATTTTTGCTAGTCGAACGTTGGGTGGCGTTGCTTTTGAATTTTGGGAACAGCTTCCAGAGCTTATTCCTGGAAAGTTGATCAAAAATCCAGCTAATGGTATTTATGAGAGGTTAGAGGGAACCGGACAAGCGATTATTGAACAGGTAGATGCCCAGCCGCAAGACATTTTTTTATTGTTGTCAAATGAAGGGCGTAACCCAGCTATTATTGAACTTGCACAGTGGATCAAGGAACATGAATATCCATTAATCATCGTGAGGGGTTTTGATTTATCCAGAAGTATAAAATCACAGCACAGCAGTGGCTTACGGTTATTTGAGATTGCAGATTTGGTTTTAGATAATCATGCAAAATTGCATGATACAGTGCTGACTTTACCTGAGTTAGATCCAGCAATTTGTGGAACAGCCTCCGTTTCTAGCATGCTTTTACTTCAGCAGATGCTCTATTTCATTGCTCAGTTTTTACTTCAAAAAGAGACATATTCAGATTAAGGGATTGTCAGTCAAAGAGTTTTCCACAGTAATTAGTGTGGAAAATGGGCAAAAATTCTGTGTTCCACAGCGAGAGAAACAGTTTTACGAAAAGAAAACGATTTTCTAAGGTGTAAATCCGTGACAAGTAATGAATAGTTAGTTATTTTTAGTGGTTAAATAGCTTAAATAATAATGTTTTTATTATATATCCAGTTATTTATTTTGGTGTTTCACAAAAAAGTGTGGATAACAGTCGACCAAATGATTGATGTGGATGAATGGCTGATTGAATAAAAGAATAATCCACAAAAAGTTAAGTCCTTCTTATAGACTTTAAAGCAAACCTTTAATTGTTTGAAATCTCATTGAAAAGTTAGAATCATTTTGGTATCGTTATCTAAGAAAGTGAAGCGAGATCAACTTGTTATCTTAATAACTGTTGAGAAAAAATTAAAGGATAAGTGGGAAAAAAGATGAGAAGAGCTGAGAAAAAACGAATGGGCACGGGACGAAAAGTTTTTTTATGGATTTTAAGTATTTTGTTGATTATCATTGCGGGGATTGCCGTGTACGCAGGGAAAATTTATTTTGATGTGAAGTCAACAGCGGATAAGACTTATGAAACAGTTGATCGAATTACTGAATCAAAACGAGATAAAAAAATTGATTATGACGCAGGTGATCCATTCTCAATTTTACTATTAGGTGTGGATACGGGAGACTTTGGTCGAACGGATCAAGGCCGTTCGGATTCAATTATGGTTGCAACGGTCAATCCACAGAAGAAGACCACGACTTTAGTAAGTATTCCTCGTGATACCTACACGGAAATCGTTGGGCATGGGACAAGTGATAAAATCAACCATGCATATGCGTTTGGTGGGATGGCAATGTCTATTGCGACAGTTGAGAACATGTTAGATATTCCAATTGATCATTATGCGGAAATCAACATGAAAGGAATGCAAGACTTGGTTGATGCAGTTGGTGGCGTTGATGTAAATAATAAATTGACGTTTAGTTATGATGGAACTGATTTTCCAATTGGTAAACAAAACTTGAATGGCGCAGATGCTGTGAAATATGCACGGATGCGTTACGATGATCCAAAAGGCGATTACGGCCGTCAAGATCGTCAACGTCAGGTGATTTCTGGGATCATCAACAAAGTGAAATCAGTCGATACATTGACAAACTATACAAACTTGCTGGAAGCTTTGGGCAATAATGCAACGACAGATGTTTCTTGGGATACGATTAAAGTGTTAGCGACAAATTATCGTGATGCCTTTTCAACAATTCATTCAGAACAGTTAGCTGGAGATTCATTTACTGGCGATGGCACAACTGGAGAAAATGGCATTTCTTATCAACGAGCAAGCAGTGAAGAATTGGCTCGAATCCAAAAAGAATTAAAAGAACAATTGAAATAGAATAAATAAAAAAGAATTATTAACGAAAAACTCAGAGCAACCTTTTCACTGGTTGCTCTGAGTTTTTTTAGCGATAAGCTGGGGAAGATAAAAAAATAAGGGTCGGCTGAAAGGTTCTTTCCTTTTGTCCAATCCTTATTTTTGTTTGCTGTTAGATTAGATGAGTCCAAAAAATAAAGCGAAAGCAGCCAAGCAAAATGCTTTTGCAAAAGACATGATTTTTCGTGGGTCCCGAACGATCGTTTTGGCATCAACAAATGCTTCGGAACTTAAAATATAAGAACTCACAATAATCAATAAAATAGCAATTAGTAATAGTACTAACATAACTCTCACTCCTTCAAGTTCTCAGCAGTAGTATAGCATGCTGACCTAGAAGTTGCGAGTTATTTACAATTTCTTAAATAAATTTATAACAAAATGGGTAAACGATTTAACATGATTACTATTCAAAATCTTGTTGTCCTTCCTGAAAAATGATTTGTTGATATTGGCGAAAAAAAGTGCCACGACGATAATGTTGCTGATGTGTCAAAACCTGTTGGAAGGAACGGACTACCCAGTTTGATTTTGGAAAGAATGGGAAAAATGTTGGACTATTGATTGGCGTGAAGTCTGTGTAGATCATCAAATGACAAGAAAACGCGAGGCGAATTCTTTTTGTTAAGTTTCGCTTCTTGATTGGAGAAAGAAAACGGAGCTGATTCGTTAACTGAATCGTTGTTTGAAAAGCTTGTTCTTCAATCAGCTGAATTTGTAATGGGTTAAACCAAATGGTGGTTACTTTTTTTGCAGATTCTAATGGTAGCAAACTTTGAGTACGAATCGCTGCTGGTAATTTGTAGTGGTTAACGGAAAGAAGTGTGCGCATCGTTTTGAGATACCAGCTTAATTTTAGCTGGTGATGGCTGTCTAGTAGATAAGTAATGATTTCTTGTGCAGAGCTTGCCACCAACATGCATTCATGCTGAAAAACTATCCAGCAACGCTTGAGGTTTGTGGTTGTGTCTGGAAGCAGTGCATAAATTTCGATATCTAAAGGAATTTGGTATAAAAAATAAAGTTGTTCTGATTTGGAAAAAGATTCTTTTCTTTCAATAGAAGAAACAAATGCCGATTCACAATAAATAGTTGTTAAATCATTGATGGTATAACGATTTTTGCAGGATATAATCATAAACTACCTCCAAGAATAATGTCATAATTCCTCGTGTAGCTACAGTTTAGCATATGGGGATAGGACAATTTGTGACGAGTAAAAGCTCTTTTTATTTTTTACAGTGAATTCATTTTTTCTTAAGCTGTGGGTACCGGCCGGAAAAATGGAAAAGGTAGAAAAAGATGGAGCAAAAAGAGTTAGAAGATCTATGTCAGAAATACGAAAAGCTGTATCACAAGGTGGTAATGAAATGTGGGATTTATCAAAACAATCAGGAATACGAGGAGTATGTTCAATTAGCGCGGATTGCTTTCTTTGAAGTGGTACGGGAATTTGCAACGCAAAAAAGTTTTGAAGCGGCTTATCCGATAGGTTATTTATTTCAAAAAATTGTCTGGAAAATAAAAGCACATCAACGAAAATTATGGCGCCAGCAAGAAATTTTAGTAGCAGCGAATGAGGAAAAAGAGCAACAGTTAATAAGTGGACTTTCTACTGGATCATCTGATTCTTCGTATGAATTCGCAGATCAAAGACTGGCAATGTGTTTTCTTTGGCACAAACTATCAGTAAAAGAAAAACGATTTTTGGAGTATCGCTTAGAAAAAGCTCGAAGTAGTCACTATCCTGCGCCAGCAAGTAGACAAACATTAGCCAATTGGCGAAAAAAACTAAAAAAACGGTGGCAGGATGAAAAAATCAACTAAAATTTTGACATTGTTCATTCTGAACGCGTTACTAGTGGTGTGAGTAAACGAATGATGAATGAACCGGTGCAGACGTTGTTCAAACTACTTACGAATCAAGAAGGGAGAAACTGATGGAGAAAAAATTAGAAAGTACCAAATTAACAATTTATTTTACAAATTTGGAAACAGAGGAAGAATATCGTCAAACGATTGGGTCGATCATTCCTAATCCAGAAGATGAAAAGGTGTTGGCTTTAGGAGATATTTTTCAATTATTGACGCCAAAAGAAGTAAAATTCGCTTCTGTGTTGAAAACGGAAGCAACGAGTTATCGAAAGAGTTAAGGGAGAAGAGAAAATGAAAAAACTACAGTTGATCTTTTCAGATAGTGAAGGGAAAAATCAAAGAATCAACCCCGTAATTGCGTCCCATTCATTGACAGCGGAGGAGGTTCAGGAAATGATGCGTCGCTTAAGTGAATTGAATCTTTCAGTCAAGGAAGGTGTGACGCTTTATGCGTATCCATTAGGTGCGAAGTATATTGAAACAACTGAAACGGTCTTGTTTTAACCAAAAATAAAAAGGAAAAGAGAGAAGAAAGAATTGGCAACAATTCTTTCTTCTCTCTTTATACACGTTGATGAAAGAGTCTTCCCCAAAACTCTTTACACCATGATTATAATACATTTGTTATCAATTATGCAACGAAGTTTACCTTTTGTAATAAAAAAGTTTACAGATCAAGGTTTTACAGATAATGCATGTTATTTTTTCTGGTTATTAAAAAGAAATGTTAAGATTATTCGTTTGTTTTTAATGAAACAGTATGATAAATCCGTGGGAATTTTGGTTTAAATTTGCTTGGTGACGAAAAAATTCTAATGAATTGGTTGCTTAATACAATGAAGTCAATGGTTTGTGTTGTATTATTCACTTATTATTTTCTAATAAATTATTCATGTGAGTGAAGAAGTTTTCCTGTATAATCTTTTTGATTATCCATTTTTTATTCATCACAATATCATTGTGAACAGAAAGGAAGAAACTACTTGAAGAAAAATCCTTCTTCGGAAAAAAACAAGCGAGACCTCACCAAGTTAACGACACCACATACGTATGTCATTATTTTTGGTGTAGTAATCTTTGCTTGGATCTTAACGTTTTTGGTACCAGCTGGTCGATTTAGCACACAGGAGATCGAATACCAAGACGCAAACGGAGAAACAAGTACACGAACAGTACTTCGTCAAGACTCTTTCCGTTATGCTTATGCACTTGATAAAGGGTATGTCTTCGATCAATTAGAAAAATTACAAGATAATCCAGCGGAACGTGAGAAATTGGATGTTCCAGAAGCCGGATTAGAAGATGTACTTGCTGCTGGCGAAAAACAGTTAACACAAGAAAAATTAGATGAGATTGCTTTAACAGATGAAGTACTTTATGACGAGTACGGAGATAATATTTATGACACGTCGAAAAAACTACACAAAACAGCAAGAGTTTGGGGAACGGACGATTTTGGTGGATTTGGCTTCCTGAATTTTGTGTTTGAAGGGTTAGTTTCCGGTGATAAATATGGTTCTGCAGTCGGAATTGCGGCACTGATCTTGGTTGTTGGTGGTGCTTTTGGGATTATCATGCGAACGGGTGCAATCGATGCAGGAATTTATGCCATTATCAGTAAAACAAAAGGACTTGAACGTTTAGCCTTACCGCTATTATTCTTTGCTTTTTCTTTTGGGGGCGCGACGTTTGGAATGGCAGAAGAAGTTATTCCGTTTTCAATGGTCATGGTACCGTTCGTCATTGCGCTGGGGTATGACTCGATTGTCGCAGTGACGGTCACCTACGTTGCTTCGCAGATTGGGAATGCAACATCTTGGATGAGTCCATTTAGTGTTGCAGTTGCGCAAGGGATTGCTGGGATTCCAGTATTGTCTGGGGCAACTTTCCGTTTGATTATGTGGGTGATCGTAACGGGGTTATCAGCTGTTTACTTAATGATTTATGCGGAACGAATTCGTAAAAATCCAGCTAGTTCTGTGACCTATAAATCAGATGCTTACTTCCGTGATCATCTTGAAAAAACAACAGACGAGAAAAAAGCTTTCACACTTGGTCATAAATTGATCTTAGCTGAAATGTTGATCGTTTTAGTTTGGATCATTTGGGGAGTAACACAAAAAGGATATTATATCCCAGAAATTGCTTCACAATTCTTTGTCATGGGATTAGCTGCAGGGATCATTGCAGTAATCTTTAATCTGAATGATATGAAGATTAATGATGTTGCTTCTTCTTTCCAATCAGGTGCAGCTGATTTAGCTGGAACAGCGATTGTTGTTGGTATGGCAAAAGGAATTTTACTCGTATTGGGTGGTTCAGATGCTTCGGTTCCTTCCGCATTGAATACGATACTGCACAGTATTGGAACAGTCTTAACTGGTGTACCTGCTGTGATTGGTGCATGGGCAATGTACCTGTTCCAAAGCTTGTTCAATTTAGTGGTCACATCAAACTCTGGTCAAGCAGCGTTAACAATGCCAATCATGGCACCACTTGCTGATTTGGTTGGTGTTTCAAGACAAGTTGCTGTCTTAGCTTACCAGCTTGGTTCTGGATTTATGGATGCCTTCACGCCAGTTTCGGCTAGTTTGATTGGTGTGCTAGGTGTTGCTCGAATCGAGTGGGCCAAATGGGCGAAGTTCCAAATCAAAATGCAAGGCTTCTTATTTATTTTGGGAACAATTTTTATTATGATTGCGATTGCAATTGGGTTACAATAAAAAATAAAATGAAGGGATGGACAGGTCAGCTAGCTGAGCTTCGTTCATCCTTTTTTTAAAAGAAATGGAGGAAAATCATGAAAATTATTCGACAGGCACAAGTTTATGCACCAGATTATTTAGGCGTAATGGATGTTTTACTTTCAGGAAATGAAATCATTGCCATGGAAGAACAATTGACTGGTGATTTTGCAGAAGTTGAGCTAGAAGAAATTGATGGTCAAGGGAAAATCTTGACTCCAGGTTTTATTGATGGTCACTTTCATATTTTAGGTGGTGGCGGTGAAGGTGGTTTTCAAAATCGGACGCCGGAAGTAACTCTTAGTCAGTTAACTAGTGCTGGCGTGACGACAGTCGTTGGATGTTTGGGAACTGATGGTCAAGGACGTGATATGACTGCGTTGATTAGTAAAGCACGCGGACTGGAAACAGAGGGAATCACGACGTATGTTTATGAAGGTTCGTATCGTTTGCCAGTCAAAACGATAACAGATTCATTGATCAAAGATTTTCTAGTAGTTGATAAAGTAATTGGAATTGGAGAAATTGCGGTTTCTGATCACCGTTCTTCCCAACCAACATTTGAAGAATTTTCTCGAGCAGTTGCAGATGCACGCGTTGGCGGTATGTTGTCTGGCAAAGCAGGAATCACCAACGTCCACTTAGGTGGTGGTTCAAGAAAACTGGAATTGTTGACACGTGTTGTGGAAGAAACTGAAATTCCAATTACACAATTTTGGCCAACGCATGCGAATCGAACAGCAGATTTATTTGAAGCTTGTTTAGCGTTTGCTAAGCAAGGGGGAACGATTGATTTTACCGCAAGTGAAGATCCTGATTTTTGGGAAAAAACCGATGGTGAAATTCGGTTTAGTCAAGCTTTAAAGCGAGTGATTGAAGAAGGTGTTTCTCTAGATAACTTTACGATGACTTCGGATGGTCAAGGAAGCTTACCTTACTTTGATGAAAATAATCATTTCTTAGGAATGGGTATTGGAAGTGCCCGCGCATTATTGGTTGGAATCAAAGAAGCAGTCGAGAAAGAGAATATTCCGTTGGAAATCGCACTAAGAGCAATCACTTCTAATCCGGCACGTGTGCTGAAGCTAGCTAAAAAAGGACAAATCAAAGTCGGAAATGATGCTGATTTATGTTTACTTGATGCAGACACACTGGCAATTGATACAGTGATCGCCAAGGGAAAAGTAATGGTTCAAGAAAAAGAAGTCAAGGTGTGGGGAACATTTGAACAACTTCGTTAATGAAAAAATAATGGACTGAGGTGTTCTATTTGTCTGAATAATTGGTTGATGTTACTCTATAAATAGAACAAACATTAATCATTATTTATCAAGGAGGAAGCATCATGGCAGATTTAAAAGGACGTTCAGAAGACTTGAAGGACAAAGTAGTCGGTGAAGGTAAAGAAGCTTATGGTAAAGCAACTGGTGATAAATCAAAAGAGGTTGAAGGTAAAGCACAATCTTTAGGTGCAGATATCAAAGAAAAAGTTCGTGACCTTGGTGACGATATCAAAGAAGGCTTTGAAGATGTCAAAGATAAGCTTTCAAAAAAAGATAAATAGGTCATTACTTTTGATACCTTAGACTAAAAAATAAAGGATGGAGCAAAACGTCATTTCGTTTTGTTCCATCCTTTTGTTTTTATTATTCAAACATGCTTGTAATTGAGTCCCACAGGCCACTGAAAAAGTTTTTGATTTGTGCCCAGAGTCCTTTAGATTTCTCTTCAATTTGTTTTTTAGTTTCAGTTAAGTCTAGTTCATTCACGAAGTCTTCAAAAATATTTTTGTCTTTCATATCGCTCATGAGTGAAGTTAATTCACTGACTTGATCTGTCGTTAGAATGTCTGCAAGTCCGTGATCCTTTAAAGCTGTTTCGACAGTTTGCTGAATTTCCTCTTTGGTTAGTTGCTGGCCGTCTTTGGTTTTAGTTGCTAATTCTGCTTTGGCTTGTTCTTGTGCTGCATTCAAGGCCTCATCAGAGTAGCCTTCTTTGTCCTTGTTTTCTTCGGTGATTGAAGAAAGAACATTCATCTCATCTTGCGCAACTTCTACGCGGTCTTTGTTGATGATTCCGCCAGACTCTTCGACGATTTTGTAGACACCGGCTAGTGCACCAGAACCGTCGATTGGAACAGCAGAGGCAATCGTTAGCTGAGCATCCGTGATTCCAGCTGTCAAAGCAGCATTTTGATATTGTGCTGCGGTAATTTTGGTAATATTTTCGGGTGTGGCAATGTCAACGTTGATTCCTTTTCCATCTGCCAAGGTTTGCATACGAACTGAACTGTAGACTGCCCATTCTTGATTAAAGCCACCATCAGGAATATAGTTCATTAGATCAGTTCCGTTGGTTGTGTAAATTGGTGTTTCACCTTTGATTCCTAATTTATTTAAGGTATAGTCTTGTTGCTCTTTTGTTAATGCGTTGCCAAGTGCAACAGCATTGATTTGAATTTTTTCTGATTGGCTGCTAGATTGACTCGTTTCTTGATTTGTTGTTGAAGTAGTCGCAACGGTTTCACTTGTTGTTGTGTCTTGAGCAAAAGCTAACGGTGTACTTAAAAGGACCTGACCTGTGATTAAAGTTGTGGCAAGCAGTGTCCATGTTTTTGGTTTAGTTTTTTTCATGTTGACCTCCAAAAGTTGTTAAAAATGAATTGAATAAGTAATTCAATGATTTCACTTAGTTTACTACAAGGTGCTTGAGAAAACTTGGGACTAGAGGCGGATTTAGGGAAATTTAAAAAAAGGTTGTGGCTCAAAACGCTTAGCTCCGACAAGATAGCAAGCACTCAAAATAGATTTTCATATTTTGCAGTGCTTGCAAGCTATATCAAGGAGTTGTTTTGGGAACACCGTGGGTAGAGGTTGTGGCGCAAAGCGATTAGCTTCAAGCAATAAGAAAGTTTTTCAAAAATAGCTTTTCATGTTTTGGGAACATCGTCTATTCAAAAAAAGGCTGCGACAATACGTTTGTCACAGCTTTTTTGGTTTCATTATTCGTGATCAAAAGAGAGCATTTTACGAGTGAATTCTTTGTTTTTTAACTCATAAACTTCATCACATTTTTTGGCGACTTCTAATTCATGAGTAACAAGGATGATGCAACGATTTTGTTCATGTGCGATTTCTTGGAACAACTGAACGATTTCTTGAGACGTTGTTTCATCCAGATTTCCAGTGGGTTCATCAGCGACAATCAACTGATGATCACAACAGATTGCGCGAACGATAGCTACTCGCTGCTGTTGTCCACCAGAGAGTAATGTTACTTTTTTTTGAGCCATTTGTTCATCAATGCCAACTCGTGCTAAGTGTTCAAGTGCGATTTGGCGCCGATTTTTTTGTTTTGTTTGAGAAATTTCCATGGCTGCCACAACGTTATCGACTGCAGAAAGGTAAGGAAGCAAGTTGTACGCTTGGAAAATAATCGAAACGTCATTTTTACGATAATTTCGCAGACCAATTTTTGCTAAGGGCCGATCTTCATAATACACTGTGCCTTCTTTAGGATTGTCTAAACCAGAAATCAATGAAAGAAACGTTGTTTTTCCGGAACCACTCGCCCCTAAAATTGCATACATTTTGCCTGTTTCAAAAGTTAAAGCCACAGCTTGATAAAGTGCATCTGCTGGATTTTGATACCAAAATCCTAAGTTTTCTGTTCGTAACATGTGTGTACCTCCTTTAATTCAATAAAATTTTTCGTGGATTCAAACGCAAGATTCCGATCGAAGCTAAGCAAACGGAAAGTAAGCTGATTCCTAAAGCAACTAAGGCAAGGAAACCGATTTGCGTTGGCGTTACATTGATAGAAAGTTCGCTGACTTCATCGGAAACAGCGAATGGATTACTGTTGCTACCAGGTGCACCCATTTGCCCACCGCGTCCACCAGGATTTTCGCCGTCTGGTCGCTGAGATTTTGCATCATTGGTTTGTGTGTTTTGATCAGAGTTTGTTTGTTGCTCTAGCAGTTGTTGCCCAACCACATTGGCAACTACGTTTCCGCTAACTGCTGCCACACCTAGGGCTAAAATCATACATAAAGCTACTTCAGTGAATAATTGTAAAATGATTTTGATTCGAGATTCGCCTAATGAAAGTAAGACACCAAGTTCATGACGACGTTCACGGATGGTGATCATGATGATCAAAGTCAAGATAATAATGCCGGCAACAGCAACTAATAAGACCACATTTTTGGAAAAACTTGCGACATTGTTCAAAGGTTCTAACATTGATTGGTAAGCCGCATCATTTGATTGCAAGCTGAAAGTATCTGTATCAATTAGTTTTTTTGCTTTTGCTAAAAAATCATCCATGTTTTCTGGGTCGGCTAGCGTATAGACAGCAGAATCAATTGTATTGTCTTCGGCTGTGCCATTTAATTCATTGGCTAATGTGTAAGAAGTATACAAAGTATTTGAGGGATTCATCATACTGAATTGCATGCCCATACTATTACTGCTTGCACTAGATTCATAGATTCCTTTTACGGTCAGTTCATAAGTCGTTTCTTCGTCCTCAGAACTAGTAATCGTAAATGTATCACCAACAGCTAAATCATTGGCAGTTGCTAATGTTTGTTCAATCAAAACCTGATTCGTATCTTTATCGCTTTCATCAATTCCTTCACCATCAGTAATCGTGGCTGTTCCACTTGAAAAAGTACTGTTTTGTGCGGAAGTTAAAACACCAGTGACTTGAAAGTCGGCTTGTGTCATTTGACCACCACCAGGCATGTCGCCTCCCATTGGCTGATTTGCATCGGTTGATTCTGCAGAACTATCTGTTGAATCAGAACTTGAAATGGCTGTGATCCCATCACTTGCTAATGCAGAAGCGGAACTTTCAAAAGAGTAGCTCTTAACATCTGTTAAATCAGCAATTTTTTGCGCATCTTCTAATGAAACAGGTGTTAATGAAAAGCTTCCCGGGTCAATTCTTTCTTGGGCTGTCCCATCTGAATCTGTTTCGCTAGTTGCTGTTTCAGCTGGTTTTTGGAAACTTGCCTCGCGATTAGCACTTAGTGTGACGGTTGCTCCGACTTCTTTTTGTGCTTCGCTAGCGGCTTGTTCTGCTGCACTGCGAATGGTTAGACCCGCGAGAACAAAGACTAGAATAGCTGTAAAAACGGCGAATAAGAGGAGCGAACGCCCCCATTTCACCTTGGTACTTTTTAGTGCGCGTTTGATAAAATTCATTGTTTTCAATCCCTCCTATAGTGTTGCATTGCCAAATTGTAAAAGGTCTAACTTAAATGAACCTTAATGACGAAGAAAGAAAATCAAAGGAAATCAATCGGAATAAAAACAAGCTATAGTTATAGCTCAAAATGTGCTAAAATGTAACAAGTATGTTTCGAGCAAGTGGCAAAAAATCAGTAAGAGCGAAAATTGCAGGTGCTGGTCCATTCAAGTCTTTCCTGTCTTTGATTGTGTTGAATGAAAAGAAAAAAGGTCTAGGACTTTTTTAGAAGGCTGTAGGAAACAAATTGTAGATGCTAGCGATTTGCTGATTTTGTTGTATAATGATAGCGACAGCTAAATTATTTGGCTTGGATGCAATCAGTTATTGCTTAAGGAAAGATTCATTGTAAAGCGAGAAACACTTATCCAAAACGAACAAGATGAATAATGGCAAAAGAATAGATAGGAAAGCAACAGTTCTATGTAAGGATTGCCTTTAGAGTCTCGTTGACTTTTGTATAAGCAATCAAAAAAATAGTTTTATTTTTGATTATTTACTGCAATGAATCAGTCAGCAATAAAGTAATTCGTTAATAAATTAGTAGTTAAATAGATTAGTAATTAATATAAGTAGAGAATTGGCATCATCTGAAAGTGATGTCATAGAAGAGGTGAAATTTGTGAGTACCATTAAAATTATTCCATTAGGCGGTGTCCGCGAAAATGGGAAAAATATGTATGTCGCAGAAGTTGGAGAAGATATTTTTGTATTAGACTGTGGATTGAAATATCCAGAAAATGAACTTTTGGGGATTGATGTCGTTATTCCTGACTTCACATATTTAGAAGAAAATGTGGATCGAGTGGCTGGTGTGTTTTTGACACACGGACATGCTGATGCTATTGGCGCGTTGCCTTATTTCTTATCTAAATTAGCTGTTCCAGTTTTTGGGACAGAGTTAACGATCGAATTAGCGAAAATAAGTGTTAGTCGCAATGAAGAGGCAAAGGGGTTCAAAGATTTCCATGTTGTGGATGAACACACTGAGATTGATTTTGGTGAAACAATCGTTAGTTTTTTCCGCACAACACATTCGATTCCCGATTCTGTCGGAATCAATTTGAAAACGCCAGAAGGAAATATTGTGTATACAGGTGATTTTAAATTTGACCAAACGGCTATCCCAATGTATCAAACAGATTATGCACGCTTGGCAGAGATTGGTAAGGAAGGCGTCCTAGCACTTCTTAGTGAATCAGCGAATGCTGAAAACCCAGCACCTGTTGCTTCTGAATTGCAAATCGCAGATGAAGTTTTCGATACAATCAAGTACTGGGAAGGCCGAATCATCGTTGCTTGCGTGGCAAGTAACTTACAACGAGTGCAACAAGTGTTGAATGCTGCAGCCAAAGCAAATCGAAAAGTTGTTTTGACTGGTCAAGATTTTGAACGAATCATCCGGACAGCTATGCGTTTGGAAAAAGTTCAATTACCAAGTGAAGATTTATTGGTAACCTTAAAAGAAATGAAAAACTATGAACCAGAAGAATTAATCATTCTTGAAACAGGTCGAATGGGTGAACCAATCAAGTCATTACAAAAAATGGCGAATGGCACACATCGCAATCTGAAAATCGAAGAAGGCGACTTAGTTTACATTACGACTACACCAAGTACAGCAATGGAAACAATGGTTGCAAAAACGGAAGATATGATTTATCGCGCTGGCGGAACAGTGAAGCTGATTTCAGAAAACATGCGTGTTTCTGGTCATGCAAATCCGAATGACTTGCAATTAATGTTAAACTTCATGCGTCCAACTTACTTTATCCCTGTTCAAGGGGAATATCGTGAATTAGCAGCACATGCGGACTTGGCACATGCTGTTGGCATTCCTTACAAAAACATCTACATCACTGGTCGTGGTGACATTTTAGAATATAAAAATAAACGAATGAGCGTTGCTGGTACAACTAGTGCTGAAAACGTAATGATTGATGGACTTGGTGTTGGTGACATTGGGAATATCGTGTTACGCGATCGCAAAATTTTATCTGAAGATGGGATTTTTGTGGCTGTCGTTACAATCAGTCGTCGAGAAAAGAAAATCGTTTCAAAACCACAGATTACTTCGCGAGGGTTTGTTTATGTTAAAGCCAGTCGTGATTTGATGAAAGAATGTACGGTGATGATTGAAGAAATCGTCAATAAACACTTGGAAAGTGATGATTTTGAGTGGAGCAAATTAAAACAAGACATCCGCGATCAGTTGAGCCGTTACTTATTCGAACAAACAAAACGTCGTCCAGTGATTTTACCAGTTATTATGGAGGCAACACAACGACGTGGTAAAAAATAAGCGCTAGAGATTTTTCGTTCTAAACAAGCAAAAAGGTAGAAGATTTCCCCAGTTTGGTGGTCTTCTACTTTTTTCTTATGTCAGAGAATAAATCCGTTAGAATAATAATCATGGAAGGAATTGATGATGTATGACTAAAACCAGAGTAGAACAATATCTAGAAGAAAAGGCGATTCCGTTTGAAGTTATTGATTTAGCAAGTGTCGAGGAAACAGACCTTTTATCTGCATTAGCCGCGAAAGGTTTGTCGGCTGATCTCGTTTGCAAAAATCTAGTATTAAAAGGGGACAAGACCGGCATTATTATTGCTTTAGTGCCACTGGATGCACGCCTTGATTATAAAAAAACACGAGAAATTACAAAAAATCATAAGGTAGGATTACCTGATATGGATTTTGTTTTTGCACACACTGGGTATGTACATGGTGCAAATACACCGATTGGTATTAAACTTCAACATCCAGAAGATCTTTTTGTGTTTGATCATTCTTTAAAAAAACAGTCCAAACTTTTGATTTCTAGTGGGGAATTAGGTCGAGGAATTTTATTAGCGCGGACAGATTTGGATGCAATTGTCGAACCGACCTATGCAGATTTGATCAAAGGCTCGTAAACTCCAGTGATCAAAAAGATGTGTGGAAAAAGGTTGTGGCGCAAAACGCTTAACTCCGACAAGATAGTGAGCAATCACTCAAAATAGCTTTCCATATTTTGAAGTGAATGTAAACTATCTGGAGGAGTTGTTTTGGGAACACCGTGAAAAGAGGTTGTGGCGCAAAGTGGCTAACTTCAAGTAATAAGGAATCTTTTCTAAAAATAACTCCTCATACTTTTATGAAAAGAGGACTTATTATCGAAAAAGTTGCTTTGGGAACACCATTTATTCAGGAACAGAAGGTATGACAAAGCATTTGTGACACCCTTTTCTGATTTGCTAAGATTGTTTACGAGAACAAATTACCCATTATTTTGGAAGAAGAGACAGAGATTCTTGGAATTTTAGCCAAGAATCTCTGTTTTTTTCTAAAAAAATAAGAAGAGGTCTGCTTGGTGAATTCTGTATTATCTGTTACAATAAAAAAGAACATACTGTACTAAAATTTCAAAAAAAATAAGTGAGGAAAGCGGTTTGTTTCATTGAAGCAATGAGGTTGAAATCGTTTTATTCTTTTTAGGTACACAAACCAAAAATCTGTGAGGAGTGAAGAAATGAAAATTACTTATCATGGTCATTCTTGTCTTTCGATTGAGATGGAAAACAAGCAACGTTTGTTGATTGATCCGTTTATTACTGGAAACAAATTAACGGATTTAACAGTTGATGAAGTGCAGACAGATT
This sequence comes from Enterococcus sp. C50, assembly GCF_040887505.1. Taxonomy (NCBI): domain Bacteria; kingdom Bacillati; phylum Bacillota; class Bacilli; order Lactobacillales; family Enterococcaceae; genus Enterococcus; species Enterococcus sp. C50. The sequence continues at coordinate 42,065 of NZ_JBFOFW010000011.1, forward strand.
GGATTTTAGTAACACACGGTCATAGCGACCATATTGGAGATATGATTCCAATTGCACAAAAAAACCAAGCGACAATTATCAGTATCGTTGAAATTGCCGACTATGCCCAAACAAGAGGTGTAAACGCATTTGGGATGAATCTTGGCGGTAAGCATGCGTTTCCTTTTGGTGAAGTAAAACTGGTTCCTGCGCAACATAGTTCAAGTTATGAGGTCAATGGAATCATTCAATATATGGGAGAAGCTAGTGGAATCATTCTTCAAGCAGAAGGAAAAACGATTTACCACGCTGGTGATACAGCTGATTTTAGTGACCTAGCTTTACTGGCAGAACAATTTGCTATTGATGTTGCTTTCTTACCGATCGGCGATACTTACACGATGGGCCCAGAGGATGCAGCGCGCGCAGCCAAACGAATTGGTGCAAAACAAGTTGTACCAATCCATTACAATACTTTTCCGGTAATCGAGCAAGATCCGCAAGTGTTTCTTGATTTATTACCAGCAAATGTCGGAAAAATAATGAGCGTATCAGATACGCTGGAAGTGTAGGGGAAAAATGGCGACAAAACATGATTTGATTTTAGAATATATCGAAAGTTTACCAGTGGGCAATCGGATTTCTGTGCGGAGTATTGCGAAGGAACTGAATGTCAGTGAAGGTACAGCTTATCGAGCAATCAAAGATGCTGAAAATATTGGCTTAGTATCAACCATCCAGCGTGTTGGAACGATTCGGATCGAGCGAAAATTAAAGAAGCATATTGAACGTTTGACCTTTGGTGAAGTTGTCCGAATTATTGAAGGAGATGTGTTAGGAGGCGCAGCCGGGTTAGATAAAGATCTCAACAAGTTTGTGATTGGGGCAATGACGAAGCATGCGATGGAACGCTATATCACTCCTGGTTCGCTAATGATTGTGGGAAATCGAACGGATGTCCAAAAGTTAGCACTAGAAGATGGTGCAGCTGTGTTGATTACTGGGGGATTTGAAACAACACCAGAGATTTCTCAATTAGCAGACGAGCTAGCAATGCCGATTTTGCGGACAACTTATGATACCTTTACTGTTGCAACCATGATTAACCGTGCGCTAAGTGACCAATTAATCAAAAAAGATATTATGTTAGTCAGCGACATTTATATGCCAGCAGAAAAAACATATCATCTTTTGCCAACGGAAACCGTTGCTGATTTTCAACGATTGTCAGAAGAAACCCAGCATTCACGCTTTCCAGTTGTTAATCGCCACCAACGGTTGATGGGAATCGTGACAGCCAAGGACATTTTAGGGAAATCTGAAAATCAGCTCATTGAACGAGTAATGACGAAAGAGCCAATTAGTGTCAAGAAAACGATGAGTGTTGCTTCGGTAAGCCATCAAATGATTTGGGATGGACTTGAAGTGATGCCCGTAGTCTCAGATGATTTGACATTAGAAGGTGTCATTACGCGTCAAGATGTGATGAAGGCTATGCAGCTGGTTCAGCGTCAACCACAAATTGCTGATACGATTTCGGATCAAATTTCGGGGGATATCCAAACGATTGAAACCGATCGTGAAGGAAGTCGTCTGGACAATCCCAAATTCAAATTTACAGTAACACCACAAATGGTTAACGGCGTAGGGACGATTTCATTTGGGGTATTAAGTGAGATTATTTCAGATGTCGCCCAAAAAACGATGTTGTTGAACCAACGACGTAATATTTTGATTGAACAAATGAACCTTCATTACTTACGCTTAATCCAGTTAGAGAGTGAATTAGATATTCAACCACGTGTGCTAGAAATCGGGCGTCGTTCAGCAAAACTAGATATTGAAGTGTACATTGAAAATATTATTGTGGCAAAAGCAATTGTTGTTTGCCAAGTAATGGAACGTTCTTAGAAAGCAGGGAAGACATGAGAAACACAACGGAACTAACGATCCAACAAGAAATTTTAACAGCAATTCAGGCAGCAAAACGAATTATCATTCATCGCCACCAACGCCCCGACCCAGATGCAATTGGTTCACAGGTCGGGTTGGCGGAGATTTTGCGAGAAAGTTTTCCAACAAAAGAAATTTATCAGGTAGGTGAAACTGTTGAAGGACTTCGTTTTTTAGCAGAAATGCAATCAATTGATGATGCACTTTATCAAGGGGCATTAGTCATTGTAACGGACACAGCGAATTCGCCACGAATCAGTGATGACCGTTATCCATTAGGCGATCAGTTGATTAAAATTGACCACCATCCAAACGATGAGCCTTATGGTGACCTCGTTTGGGTAGACACGAAGGCAAGCAGCTGTAGCGAAATGATTGCTTCATTTGCTTTGATGTTTCCAGATGAACTAACGATCAACGCAACTGCAGCCCGCTTACTCTATGGTGGGATTGTTGGCGATACGGGAAGATTTTTATATCCGGCAACAACTCCACGAACATTAGAAATTGCCGCTGTCTTAATGAGCTATCCATTTGATGCTGGTCAATTAAATCGTGAATTAGAGCAAATGCCAATGAAAGTTGCCAAACTTTCAGGATATTTATACCAACATCTTGATGTTGACCATAACGGTGCTGGTCGCGTGCTTTTATCAAAGGAATTGTTGGCTGACTACGGGATTGATGATTCTGAAACCGCAGCAATCGTTGCTTTGCCTGGTGTCATAGATGAAGTCTTGGCTTGGGGAATCTTTGTTCAACAACCAGAAGGACATTACCGTGTTCGTTTGCGTTCAAAAGGTCCTGTAATCAATGAGCTAGCAAAGCGTCATCACGGAGGCGGACATCCACTAGCAAGTGGTGCAAATGCAAAAGATTTACGTGAAGTAGAAGAAATCTATCAAGAAATTCAAACTTTGTGTCAGGATTACCAACAAAAATAATCGAAAAAGGTAATAAGTGAGTAAAGAAAAGCGACTTTTGGGAGAATTACAGCACATCAGTCATTTTCTTTGCTCTTTTTTGTACAAAATTCACAAGCACTCTTTTCAAAGTAACTTTTTTTCGTTACAATGATGCTCAATAATAGATTTTAAAGGAGAAAGAAGATGACATTACCAAATTGCCCAACTTGTGGGTCTGAGTATACTTATGAAGACAGAGGATTATTTATTTGTCCAGAATGCGGTCATGAATGGAGCGCCGAACAAACCGAGAACGTGGAAGAAGAACTTGTTGTGCTTGATGCAAATGGGAATCGTTTGGCAGAAGGTGACAGTGTAACAGTCATCAAAGATTTAAAAGTCAAAGGTGCTTCTGGTGCAATTAAGCAAGGAACAAAAGTCAAAAATATTCGTTTAGTTGAAGGCGACCACAATATTGATTGCAAAGTTGATGGCTTTGGTCCAATGAAGTTGAAATCTGAGTTCGTTAAGAAAAACTAAAAGCTTCAAAGTCTCTTCACATTTTTTTCTCTCTTCTCATGGTAGAATAAAGAAAATGAAAAGGAGTGAGCTTAAATGTACGGGATCTATAATCTACTTGATCCAACGTTTATCTTGGTCATCATCGGGTTAGCCATTTCAGGTATTGCTTCGGCATATGTCAATAGCACATTCAAGAAATATGATAAAATCCGTAGCAAAAATAATGTGACAGGAACACAAGCTGCCCAATATATTTTGAGCAGTCAAAACATCCAAAACGTAGGTGTCCAACCAATCGCTGGGAATCTAACAGATAATTATAATTCTGGAAATAAAATGCTAAGCTTATCACAAGCAACAGCGCAATCGACTTCAGTTGCTGCAATTGGTGTGGCAGCCCATGAATGCGGACACGCAGTCCAAGATGCTGTTGGTTATGCACCGTTAAAAATTCGTGCAGCATTGGTTCCAGTAGCTAATTTTGGCTCTGCAATTTCGTTGCCATTGATTATGGTCGGCGTTTTGTTTAGTTGGAATTACACGTTGATTAATATCGGGATTTTTGCTTTTTCATTGGCGTTGTTATTCCAATTAGTGACACTGCCAGTTGAATTCAATGCGTCAAGACGTGCGTTACAGATATTAAGTGAGGGCGGTTTGTTGACTGAAGATGAAGTGCCAATGGCGCGTCACGTCTTGTTTGCTGCAGCATTAACTTATGTCGCAGCAGCACTAGCAACTTTCCTACAATTACTCCGCTTGATTTTGTTGTTTGGCGGAAACAACCGTCGAGACTAAAGGATAAACAGCAAAGCAATAAGTAAGAATAAAAAGAAGCACCGGCTTTTGTCAGTTGATAAATGCCGGTGCTTCTTTTTGGTGGTTGTTTGGCGCAGGTAACAAGTTTTGCGTCGTGTTGATCTGTGTTTTTTTGTCATAGAGTGTTTGGATAAGTAAGACAAGTTTTTGCCAGCTGACTTCTTCATTTGTTAGATTCCAATAAAAAGAAGGGATGGCTTGTTGTGCTGCTTCAAACCAATCAGTAACGATCAAGTCCGCTTTTTCTGGTGAAAAGGTAAGAAGAATCGTTTCGTGATTGAACAACTTTTCCAAACGATTTTTCAGATGATAATTGCCAGTTAAGGTCTTCGTCATTTTTAAATGAATCAACAGTTGTGTATCTGTTTCAGAACGAATCAATTGATAGATCAGTGAACCCAAATAGTGAGCGACGTGAACTGAACGCAACTTGGCTGGGCAAAGAGCGTTGATCTCTGTGAGAATTAATTGCACTTGCAAGTCATCTGCCGACACCGTTTCTGTTACAGTGGGGAAATAGAGCGTATGAAATTCAATGATTGATTCCCCTAACAATGAAACAAAAGTGAACGCAAGCGTGATGAAGTAGTGATAGAAGGCAATTTTTTCAGTTGTATCAATGGTTGGAAAATGCTTGGCTAATTGAACAGTTAGTTTTTGTGTGAATTGACAAAAAACATGATCTGTTTGCATAAAACACTTACCAATGGTCAATTTCTGTTGGACGTGGACCCAACTTGGGAAGAAACAAAGAATCATAAAATTGAGCACAAACACTTCGTTCTCCGTATGTTTTTCGGGTAGCTCCACAGGCATGTTTTGTTTAAACGAACCGGTTAAATCACAGGTGTGAAAGAGTAGCTTCAGTAATTGCTGAATATCATTTTCGAGTGGTTCTAAGAAAGAAGCCTGCTTGATTCGAAGTTTAAACACCGCATAGAGTAAATAAATATTTTTTTGCTCTGTCTCGGAATGAAAGGGAAGCTGGAATGCATCTGACAGAGTAATTTCCTGCTTCACTGTTGCTAAATCAATTGTTGTAAATGGCCATTCAGGTCCTTGAAAGGCATCCGATAGAAATATGTATATATAGATTCGAATCAATAATTCATCTCCAGATAAGGTATAACAATTATTGGAAGAAATAATTTGTAGATTGAATTTTTTTAAATCCTTATTGATTCGCGTAGTTAATTTTTCTAAGTAAGAAGAAGAAATATATAATTTTTGGGTCAACTCTTCCTTGGCAACTGAAGCGTCAGGGCTGTCCATCAAAAGTAATAAGTAATTAAAACGCTGGGATTCGCGTAAAAAGATTAACTTCAAGTAATAGAATACCTGCATTTTTGTTTTTTCATAGTGTTCATTGATCTGAATCTCTCCTTTATGAGTCGAATAAATAAAAGAGTGAAATTCAAGTAACTGACTAATCGCTTGGTTAAGTTTTCGTATCAAGTCTTTCACCGTCCGTTTGGGAATCACGAGTTTATTTGAAAGATCTTGTAAGGAACAAGTATCGCTTTGGATAATCTCATACAGAACAAGTAGTTCCTTTTTTTTTGCATCAACTAACATTTCGAAACTCCTTTCCTCCTAAATATGTACAGGATAGGTCATAAAGTGTGAGTGGTAAGTGTTTTCATACTATGTTATTCTCACAGGGTATTAGACCTTTATAATATAACTTGTTATTTTAAAGTTATTATTTAGTTGTTTATTCTATTGTTTATGTCCAAGCGCGTTTTGTCAAGTTAGAAAAAAGTAATGAAATTTCTTTTAGACGTACAAAATATAACAGTATAGCTAAGCTTGAGATGAATAATCCATTGGCTATGTGCGACCAAATCATTCCTAGTCACAGGTCTATTACGCAGGATATCAGCTACTATTTTATCGGATGATTGCTGTTATATTTATCATAAGAAATCATAACTTTTTCTATACGCTTTCCCCCTACATAAAGTTACGCAGGATATTGGCAAAGAATCGTTAGAGAAAAATATTACTGTGAATCATAAAATCAAATGAAGAGGGTGAAAGAAATGGGTAGAGTAACCAATTTTAGTAAAGAATATTTACTATTTAAAAGTATGGTCTATGCAGAAGAGTTTGGGTTGCATTCGATTACTGCTAGAAAATTAGCAGCTTATTGTGGCTGTTCGACATATCCGATTTATGCACATTTTGATTCCATTGGTGTGTTAAAAGAAACAATTATTGATGAAATCAAAAAGAGCTTTGAAAAATATTTAGACACGTATCAAATGACGGACTTTTTTAGTATCGTCCACTTATTGAAAGAATTTTTTGCAGTGAACGAAAGCGTTCGTGGAATCGTCTTCCAGTCTGATCTAGACTTAGCAGCTTTATTCAAGCTAAGTTTTAAGACTCATCTAAATGAACATACTAGAGTTAGTGAAGTTTATCTAGTTGAACTTTTGTGGCTGAATATTTTGGGGAGTTTAAATTCTGACGAAAATTCTCGTGAGTTTTATGAAACAATGACAGCAATCTGGAGTAAGTTGGCCGAACTAGATGAGGACTTACCAGAAGTCCTAACTGATATTCGCTTAGTTGCAGCTAAGTAATGGTGCTTCATGAGTCGAGTGAAATAGTTCGTTTATTTTTTTGTCTATGCTATGATAGAAGTAGATAAAAAGGAGCTGAAGACTTATGAAAACATCAACAAAAGTAACAATCGGTTTAGGTATCATGGCTGCTGCTGGTGTAGCAACTACAGCAGTTGTGTCAGGTAAAGTGGTGGAAAAAATTCGTCATATGTCTAATCGTTGCAAAGTCAAAAAATTTGTTAATGATAAGTTTGACGGAAATGAAAAGCTATTAGGATTAGTCGATGACTTATCGGATAGTGATTTGGACTCTTTGATGGGTGTTTTAGAAAAAATCAAAAAAGGCCGCAAGAAAATCTCTGTTTATGGTGACACGCTAAAAGATTCAACGGATGATTTGCGTGAGCGTTTGATGACTTTAGTTGATAAAATTATGTAATTTTTTGTGTTAAAAAAGCACAGCAAAAAAAGTGAGTGTTGGACTAGTCAGGCTAGTCGCAACGCTCACTTTTTTTAATTATTTTTTTTGGTAGGAGACATTTGGATGATTAGAAGATAACAAAAAAGAAGATCATTTGCTTGCTTTAAATTAAAGCCAGTTGCTTCCTGAAACTTTTCTATCCGATATTTCAACGTGTTACGATGAAGAAAAAGAGTTTTGGCAGCGGAGCTGATATTGCCCAAATGATTCCACAACGCTAAGATGATTTCTTCCATATCCATTTCTTCAAGCAAGAGCTGATAATTTTGGATAAGTAAATTCTCTTTGATCCCCTCTGTTGTAAAGTAGTGCAGGGCAACATCTTGTAGAGAAAACACAGCTTGACTGTTTTGTGGGGAGCGTTTTTCTGTAAGAAAAATTTTTCGTTCTTCAGCAAACAATGTTCCAAAATCTTGTGAAGGTGCATGAAAAGCGCCGACAAAAACATTTGTTGTAATTTCAAAGTCAATATCTAATGATTGAAAAATACCATTTAGTTCAGAAACTGGAAGAAAATTTTTCCCTTTAGGCTCAATCAGTAGTGCATCTTGTTGGCTATAGAAAAAGAAATCTGCAGGTTCATAAAACATCGCTAGTAACGTTTCTTGCCATTCCTTTTGCAAAAAGTCATCCTTTGCTGATACATGTAACTGGATGATTCGATAGGAACGATCCAATGTTAATGATTGTTGTTCGAATAAATAATGGTACCAAGGATGGTTTTTTGGATTGGTAGCCATTGGGAATAACGCTTTCAAAAGACTGATTTCAGATGGAGCTAACGATTTTTTTTCAAACCAAAGAAAGGCGTCACCAGTAGCTAAAGAAAGAATCGATGGTGATGCGGAAGGAAATTCTTTAAGTTGAGCATTTGGATATAATTCTAGTAATTGTGCTTGATTCATGTGCTTCACCTCACCGCTATTTTACCATAAAAAAACCTCATCAAAAGGACAAGCTAGTTACAAGTTTTTTTTTATATGGTAAAGTTATGCTGAAGAAAAATAATCGAGAAAAAAGTGAGGGAATTTGTTGAACGAAGAACAGTTATCGCAACAAGAAAAAGAAAAATGGATGCGCCTCGCTCTTGAAGAAGCTAAAAAAGCAGAACAGTTAGCTGAGGTCCCCATTGGTGCAGTGGTGATTTTAGATAATCAAGTAATTGGTAGGGGGCATAATCTACGAGAAACAACGCAAGATGCCACAACCCATGCAGAGATGCTTGCAATTAAAGAAGCTTGTGCAGCTGTTGGTAGCTGGCGTTTAGAAGAAGCACAGTTATTTGTAACACTAGAGCCTTGTCCAATGTGCAGTGGTGCAATGATTTTGTCACGTGTCAAAGAAGTTTATTTTGGTGCTTATGATCCAAAAGGTGGAACTGCTGGAACGTTGATGAATTTATTGACGGATGAACGCTTCAATCATCAAGCCACCGTTGAAGGGGGTATTTTGGAAGAGGAATGTGGAGGAATTTTGTCAACATTCTTCCGTCAGTTGCGTACGAAAAAAAAGAAATCGAAAAAAAGCTAGTCAGAATGGAAAAAATGCGGTATACTATTTCTTGCCGAAAGGCTAGGACAATGGTGGGCTTATGAAGCGTGTCAGATCCGGAAGGAAGCAGCACTAAGTAGGCTCCGCCATGTGTCTGAATATAAAAAATAGCTGATTGATGAACAGGAATGCTATACCTGTTTTTTTTTGCCCAAAAAATAAGTGAACCAACTAAATATTAGGAATGAATGTGTGCCAATAGCTTCTTTTGAAGTCAAAGGCACGCTTTTTTTGTCAAAAAGACCAGCCTCAATAGAAAAAATGAGGCTGGCAAGGTTGGAGGTAAAGAATGAAAAAAATGAATGTTTTGGGAATGACTTAATAATAACTAGGTTAGCTTAAAGAAACCATAAATGATTTTTTTATTCTATTTTTTTGAAGTAAATAATACTCAGGATCATTATTGGAAGGAAAAAATAGCTCTGTGGTATGATGGTCGAGAAGAGAGGCGAGAAGATGGAAAAAATAATGTTATTACACACAAATGATCTCCATTCACATCTGGAAAACTGGCCCAGAATCAGACGCTTTTTAGAGCAACGAAAACGTGAAAGTGAAAAGAAAGTACAGACAACGACTGTTACAGTGGACCTAGGAGATTTCGTTGACCGTTGGCATCCCTTATCGGAAGCAACGAATGGTCAAGCCAATGTCTTACTGATGAATGAAATTGGTTACGATGCCGCAACGATTGGAAACAATGAAGGTGTTGGAAATTCAAAACATGATTTGAATCATCTATATGATGAAGCTAATTTTGATGTTTTATTAGCAAATTTATTTGACAAAAAAACATTGCAGCCACCAGTATGGGCGAAGCCATACAAGATTATCGAAACGAAGCAGCAGACAAAAATCGGTTTGCTGGCATTTACGGCACCTTTTCCTTTAACGTATAGTCCAAACGGTTGGGATATCCGAAATCCGTATGATATTTTGCCGGAAATGGTCGAAGAATTACGTCCGAAAGTCGACGTGTTAGTGTTGATGAGCCATCTGGGGATTCAAGATGATATCCAAATTGCAAAAGAATTACCAGCAATAGATGTTATCTTAGGTTCACATACACATCATCTCTTTCCTAATGGCGAAGTGATCAACGGCGTTCAATTAGCCGCAGCTGGTCGTTATGGTCAGTATGTAGGAGAAGTTCAATTGACGTTAGATGAGAATAAAAAAATTGTGAAATATTCTGCACAAGCAATTCCCACTGAGTCATTGACAGTCTTTGCAGAAGATGCGCAAGAAATCGCTAGTTATTTGGCAGAAGGGCACGCACTTTTAAAAGCTAAAAAGGTCGCTGACCTACCATTTCCACTAACAATGGATATTTTTGGTGAAGAACCCTTTATTCAACTAGCATTAGAAGCAATCAAAGAACGTGGCAAGACGAAGGCGGCAATTTTGAATAGTGGCTTGTTTTTGACGGATATCCCCGCCGGAATTATCGACCAAGATGAGCTTCACACTGCGTTACCACATCCAATGCACTTATTGAATGTAACCGTTAAAGGAGCAGATTTGATTCGATTAATTTTGGAAATGGAAAAAAATCGCAACTTCTTACGTAACTTTCCTATGAATGGGATGGGGTTTCGAGGGAAAATATTTGGACAAATCGTTTACAATGGCATTACCTACGATGAAGTAAATCATCAAGTACTCTTTCAAAATCAACCAATCAATGAGAAAGAAAGATATTCGTTTACGACGGTTGACCATTTCATGTTTGTACCGTTTTTTCCGACGATTGAGATTGCCGGCGAAAATGAATTTCTGTTCCCAGCGTTTATTCGTAGTGTTGTGGGTGATTACTTGAAAGCTCACTACCCAATCAAATAAAAACAAGGTATAATGACTAGGAATAGGTGGTGAAAGTATGTCTGCAAAACCAAAAGAAAAGAAACAACAGCCAGTTGCAAACAAAGAAACGAAAGAAACAACCGTAGCAACAGCTGAAAGTGAAGCAACAAATCTTGTCACAGATGAACTAACGACTGCTTTAGAAGAAATCGTTGAAGAAAAGCCTAAAGCAGAAAAAATCAAAGGGGAACTTGTGACACCTTTAGATGATAGTAATTTTTTAGTTGGTGATCGACAATTTCGTCTAGTAGCCAATCACCGTGAAGGGTTTGACGCACAAAAACTTGGCGAGCGGTACAGTGATGTGTTGTCTCGTTATGATTATATCGTTGGGGACTGGGGCTATGAACAGCTTCGCCTGAAAGGATTTTTCCGTGCAGACAATCGACGTGCCCATCCGGATCAGCGGATTGATTCATTAGAAGATTATCTTTATGAATACTGCAATTTTGGTTGTGCTTATTTTGTTATCGAGCGCATTGGCGGGGGAGACAAAAAGGAAAAGCCAGCACAACGTCGCAAAAAGAAAAAAAATTACAATCAGACAGCGTACATTGATGAAAAGAAAGGTCCAGTGTCTTCTAGTCATAAGAAACCTGTCATTAAAAAACGTAAGGAGACGCCCAAAAAAGCGACTGCTGCTAAAGAATCAGTAGAGCAGCCAGCAAATGAAAAAGCAAACTTTACGATAAGAAAAAGAAAAGAGTCGTGAGCATGAGTTATAAAGGATATTTGATTGATTTAGACGGAACGATTTATCGTGGAACAGAAGCGATTCCTGCAGGGAAACGTTTTGTCGAAGAATTACAACAACGTGAGTTACCCTTTTTATTCGTTACTAATAATACGACGAAGAGCCCTGCTACAGTTGCAAAACGTTTGGCAGATGAATTCGATATTCATGTCGCAGCAGAAACAGTTTATACGGCAAGTTTAGCGACGATTGATTTTATGCAAACAGATGGAAAAGGTAAGAAAGTTTTTGTTATTGGGGAGTCAGGATTAATTGACCTGATTTTGGAAGCTGGATTTGAATGGGAAGAAGAAAACCCAGATTACGTTGTTGTTGGATTAGATAATTATTTAACCTACGAAAAAGTGGTGAAAGCAACGCTTGCAATTCAAAAAGGGGCAACGTTCATTGGAACAAACCCAGACAAGAATATTCCTACTGAACGCGGGTTGCTACCAGGTGCAGGTTCAGTGGTTTCCTTCGTTGAAACAGCTACTCAAACAACTCCAATCTATATTGGTAAGCCAGAAGCAATCATCATGGATAAGGCAGTAGAAATCTTAGGACTTCAAAAAGAGGAAGTAATCATGGTTGGTGATAACTATGAAACAGATATTCAAGCAGGTATCCAAAACGGAATTGACACGTTGCTTGTTCTATCTGGATTTACCAAGGCAGAAGATGTACCTCATTTACCAGTCCCAGCTACATTTGTCAAAAATTCATTAGATGAGTGGCAGTTCTAAATGGGTAAGCGTAAGGGACAATGGCTTGAGTATTTGGGGTTGACTAGCTTATTTCTGACCTTGATTAGTCTAGCGATTGCCTTGACTATCAATTTTCGACCGCTCTATGTATTTGATATTGATTATTTGCATATTTTGCGGTACACGTCTCTGGATCAGCAAACGTTGCTTCAGAATTTTGATGAATTGATGAAATACTTGAATAATCCGTTTCAATCTGTACTGAGTTTGCCAGATTTTCCTGTTTCGGCCAGTGGCGCACACCATTTTCGTGAAGTTCGTGTTCTTTTTTTCATTGATTATGCTGTGTTATTAGTCACGTTGATACCAAGTAGCTTATTTGTTTATTCGTTATGGAAAAATAAACGTTTCTGGCGATTAATACGTCCGTTTCAGTTTGGGATGCTTGCGCCAGTGGTTATTGGATTTTTTATGCTAATCGGTTTTGATCGATTCTTCATTGTTTTTCACGAAACATTTTTCAACAATGACGATTGGTTATTCGATCCTCGAACTGATCCAATTATCAATGTGTTACCGGAAGAATTTTTTATGCATAGTTTTGTTCTCTTTTTTGTTTTACTTGAACTCTTTTTCGCTATTTTCCTGTTCCTTGGAAAGCATGAGTTAAGAAAGAAAAGATAACTTTTTCAACAAGAAACGCTCTCAAAGATAAACCAAATCTGGCTTATTTTTTGAGGGTGTTTCTTTTACTTTTAGTGGAGAAAAAGGAGGTGTGACAAAAGCCTTGTCACACCTCCTTCAGTAATCAATCAAATTTTCACAAAAATATGAGAAGTCATTTTCGAAAACGGCTTCTCATATTTCTTGGAGTTAATCATTTCTGTCACAGTACCATTCTGTTGGTGACAGCTAATTTTGCACTGCTAACTTGTTACCGATTCATTTTATTGTGTCAAACGACTGCGTTTTTCAGGTTCAGCATGGGCTAAACGACTTGCTGCAGATGCGGCAATCGCACCAACGATATCATCTAAAAAAGTATGGACATGATCGCCATCATGTCGGTTCAATTGTTTTAAAATCCCTGGTTTCACTTTGTCAATGTAGCCGTAGTTGGTAAACCCAATCGTTCCGTAAACATTAACAATAGATAAGGCGAGGATTTCATCAATTCCATACAAGCCTTCATCGTCTTCGATAATATGTTGTAAAGGTTCCATTAACTGTTTTTGTTCAGCTAAAATATCTAACTGGATTCCCGTGATGATTGCATTATGGACTTCTCGTTTTGTTAGAACCGAGTCAACGCTTTCTGCGCAATCCGCTAAAGTTAAATCAGTAATATAATCTTTTTGTAAAAACATAACTAATTCTGCAATATCTTCAATTGTTACACCGCGTTCAAGTAAAAGAGCACGTGCTTTTTCTTCTAATGTTTCCTTTTTAATAACCATGGTATTCCTCCTTCAAATAGTCTATATATTCATGTTAGCTTAATCAAGTAAAAAAGCAAGAAGGATACCTTTGCATCTGAGGTTTATTACAAGTGGATGCTAGTCATCTTTCAGGACGAAGTCGTTTATCATACAAGCTGGTACTGTGTCCAGGTTGTGCCCGTTCTTTGGGATTGATGTAATGTAGTGCATTGTTAACCGCAGTGGGTGCTTCACCAAATCCTGTAGCAATCAATTTCACTTTGCCATCATAGGAACAAATATCGCCTGCGGCGTAAATTCCAGGAATTGAGGTCGACATATCGGAGTTTACCATGATTGATTGGCGAGAACTTTCCAGCCCCCACGAAGCAATCTGACCTAAATTAGAAGTAAACCCATAATTGATAATCAAAGAATCAATGCTTAAATCAATCGTTTCATCGCTTTTTACCTTTTTTAAACGAAGGTCGGTTAACTGGTTTGATTCCCCAGCTAAATCTTCAATCAAATAAGGTGTCAATAAATGAACAGATGAATTTTTTAATTGAGCAACACTGTGTTCATGGCCACGAAATTCGCTTCGACGATGGATTAGATAGACTTCGCTAGCAATTGGCTCAAGCATCAATGCCCAATCAATCGCAGAATCGCCACCACCAGCAATTGCTACTTTTTTGCCAGCGTATTTCATTAAATCATTGACATAATAATCTAAACCGTTGTTCTCAAAGGCGTCGGCACCTTCGATAGTTAATTTTCTTGGCTGAAAAGAGCCATTTCCGAGTGCTAAAATCACCGCTTTTGAATAATGGATACCTTTGTTTGTAATGATTTCGATCACATCTTCTTCGCGTGTAATGGAAAGAACTTCTTCTTCTAAATGAAATGTATGATTAAAAGTCGTCAATTGCTTTTCAAGATTGCCGACCAATTCGTTTGCTTTAATTGCAGGATACCCTGGGATATCGTAAATATATTTTTCTGGATACAAGGTTGCTAACTGACCACCAAGTTGGGGTAAACTGTCAATGATCTTTGTTTTTGCTTGTCGCATTCCTGCATAAAATGCGGCAAACATACCCACGGGTCCAGCACCGATAATGGTAATATCATAAATGTCCATAAAAACTCCTCCTCCAGACACACTATAGCAGAATTTAACTGAGAATGCTTCTCAAATAAATTAATTTTACTTGGAGTTTAAACTTTCTTTTTAGTAATCTGATCTAGTTTTTTGAATAGACATTCGGTATTATGTTATTATTTGGTAGTAAGAAAACATTAGGAGGAACCAAACATGGCATTTCCACAATTAGATTTAGCAAATGAAAAAGGCCCAAAAGCAACAATCAAAACAAATCGCGGAGACATCACAGTTCAATTATTTCCTGAATTAGCACCTAAAACTGTTCAAAATTTTATTGAATTAGCTAAAAAAGGGTACTACGATGGTGTCATTTTCCACCGTGTCATTCCTGATTTCATGATCCAAGGTGGCGACCCAACTGGAACAGGTATGGGAGGAGAAAGCATCTACGGTGAAAGCTTTGAAGATGAATTTAGCCGTGAATTATTTAACCTACGTGGTGCATTATCAATGGCGAATGCTGGTCCAAATACTAACGGAAGCCAATTCTTTATCGTAAATAATGAAAATGTTCCTGCTAATATGCTTGGACAACTTGAAGGTGCCGGTTTCCCCGCAGAAGTTATCGAAGCTTATAAGGGTGGAGGTACACCTTGGCTAGATTTCCGTCACACAGTTTTTGGTCATGTTGTTGAAGGAATGACTGTTGTTGATGAAATTGCAAATGTACAACGTGGACCACAAGACCGACCAGTCCATGATGTAGTAATCGAAACAATTGAGATTGCAGAATAACTATCAGAAAATGTACTGATAATGTAAAAGAGATTGTGGTCCAAAGCGTTGAACTTCAAGTAATAAGTAAAAATTTTTAGAAATTGTTCTTCAAATTTTGGCGAAGTTTCAGCTTACTGCCGCAGAAGTTGCTTTGAGAACATCTTTTATTCGTATAAAAGGGACTGTGACAAATTTTTTGTCACAGTCCCTTTTTGCTTTTTTATAAAAAATTAAATAGAAAATTACTTTTCAAAAGAGTGTTTGATTCGTTGTAATCCTTCTAATAAAGTCGCTTTAGGGCAGGCAACATTCAAACGCATATGACAATGTCCAGCTGGGCCAAAAGAAATTCCTGGGTTCAAGACAACTTTTCCTTTTTTAATGAAACAGTCTTGCAATTCTTGATCATTTGTTTCGTAAGCGGAAAAATCTAACCACATTAGGTAAGTCCCTTCAGGCTTCATAACACGAACATCTGGCATTTCTTCTTGAAAAAAGGAACAAACAAGTGAAACATTTTCTTCTAAATAAGGAAGCAACTCTGAAAGCCAAGTTTCACCAGTTTCGTAAGCTGCCTGTGTACCAATTAAGCCAAATGTATTGATTTCTTGTTGCTGATTAGTTAAGAGACGTTGTGTAAAAGCTGCTTTAAGTTTTTTATTTTTGATAAAAACCATCGAATGTTTAATTGCAGCTAAATTAAATGTTTTTGTGGCAGAAGTAAATGCGATCATTTGATCATGAAGTTTCGGATTGATTGTCAACATTGATGTGAACTGATTGCCAAACAGCATAAGGTCCTGATGAATTTCATCACTGAATATGAAAACCTGATAGTTTAAACACAGGTCTGCTAACTGAGTTAATTCAGCTTTTGACCACACACGACCGCCAGGATTATGAGGGTTACATAAAATGAGGGCTTTGATATTGTGTTGTTGTATCTTTTGTTCCATATCTGCAAAGTCCATCTCGAAATGATTGTTTTTTTCTATTAAAGAACTGCGAACCAACTTTCGCTGATTGTTTTCTACTATAGAAGAAAAAGGTGGATAAACAGGATCATGAATCATAATTGAATCGCCTATTTCAGTAAATGTTTGGATACCTACAGCTAGACTGGACAAAACACCACTTGAAAAGACAATCTCTTCTTTTTTTATGGTGACTTGATGCTGTTCCTTTTCCCATTGAATAATAGAGTTATATAATTCATTGGAAATCGTTGAGTAACCAAACAAACCGTTTTGAACATAGCTGCTTAAAGCCTGAGTGACACCTTTGGGAGAAAGAAAATCCATATCTGCTACCCAAAGCGGTAATAAATCAGATGCATGATATGTTTCAGTAATACCATCCCATTTTACGCTATGCGTATTTTTTCTCGTTATTTGTTGATCGAATTCTACCATTTCAAAGCCTCCGATTTCACTTGTTTATTTTCAAAACTTCTTTTTTTAAATCATATACAGTATAATGAAAGATGCGAAGAGAGGGAAGTAAATGACTTATAAAATTGGACAAATAATTGAAGGAAAAGTAACTGGAATACAACCTTATGGTGCGTTTGTTTCTCTTGACGAGGAAACGCAGGGATTAATCCATGTTTCAGAAGTACAATCAGGTTATACAAAAAATATTCATGCATTGCTAACAATTGGACAACCAATCAGAGTACAAATTATTGATATTGATGAGTACTCTCAAAAAATCAGTTTATCTTTAAGGACTTTGGAGAGCAACAGTCCAGTAGTTGCACACCGTAGAAAAAGGTATTTTACAAACAAAAATAGAAAAATTGGTTTTAAAACAATCGAAGAACAACTACCCATCTGGATCAAAGAAGCATTGACTGAATTGGAGAAAAAATAAAACAAGAAATAAAAAGTGTATTTTTTCTGAAAATATGCTAAAATTTTTTTGTAAGCCATAGAACAAGAACAAGTTGATCGAGGTGGAGATTTTGGCAAACAAAAGAGTCGCTGGTACAATTATGTTGCATTTGGAGGATGGATCAAAGAGATTTCTGGTTCATTCAATTGATGATACGCTAGAATTCGCGTTAGCAGATCTTTCTGAAGGAAAGACTGGTCTAGCCAATATGCTTAATTTTTTAAAGGAAATCGTTCATATTGATGTGAGTCAAATCAACTTAATGGAGTTGACCAACACCCATATCGGACATGAAAATGTTCCGTTGTTTGTTTTTGAAACAGAGCAGAAGAATCAGGATGGTGAGCTGGCAGAAGGCTATCTTTGGGAAGAATCAGGGCAGATGCGAGCTGTTCTTGGGACTTACGAAGTAGAGGGTGTTCCTCTTTTCTAATCAGAAAATACAAAAATAAAAAGAAGATTGAAAAAAATTCAATCTTCTTTTTTTTGCCGTTTTAAACAAAAAAACAAGTAGAATGTTCCGGTTTATAATGCTTTTATAGCCATTTTAAAGCTTAACCAGAGACTTTGTTCGTAAAACACGAAAATTAGGAAGAAAAACAGTCTGAGTACTGTTTGAAAAAGGTCGAGAATTCAGTTGACCAATCAAAAAAAGAATGATAAATTAGACAACGTTGAAGCGAAAGTAACATTCATGAAACTTTCGTAAATAACATGAAAAATAGTTGTTGACATGTGAATTATCACATGATAAGATAACTAAGTCGTTTAAAAAGGGCTGCTTATGAAGCTTGATTTCATCAAGAAAAAATTCAAAAAAGTTCTTGACAAATAACAAACGATGCGATATGATAAATGAGTTGCTGAAAGATTTCTCAAACGAAATC
>NZ_JBFOFW010000012.1:0-42280 GCF_040887505.1 Enterococcus sp. C50
TGACGCTTGAATGTCAACTCTTTTTTAAAAAAAGTTTTTTTGATTTCGTTTGAGAAATCTTTCGGCAACTCATTTATCATATCGCATCGTTTGTTATTTGTCAAGAACTTTTTTGAATTTTCTCTTGATGAAATCAAGCTTCATAAGCAGTCCTTTTTAAACGACTCAGTTATCTTATCATGTGATAATTCACATGTCAATAACTTTTTGAAATTATTTTTTTAACTTCTAGTTGTTTTTCAACAACTCATTTACTCTATCATTAAAAAAAAGAATGGTCAAGCAAAATTTTACATTTCGCTTGACCTAATTTTAAATTCTATCTCTTCACAACTTAACGATTGATTTGTTTTAATTTTTCACCCATTTTAATCGTTTCTTTCTTATTGAGTGGATAACCAACAAGTAAAATCAGCGCAGATAATAGCAAACAAACTGCTGGCAATAAATTAGCAATCGTATAAATACGTTCTTTCACTAAAGCTGACTGAATTGTTCCGCCTACCGAAGACGATTGATAGCCAATCATCGTTAACATAAAACCACCAATTGCCCCTGCACATGCTTGTCCCAATTTTCTAGCAAAAGAATTGACACCGTAAACTGTTCCGTCTTCTCGTAACCCCGTTGTATATTGATGATAATCAATTACATCTGTAATGAAAGCCCACACCATCAAATTGAATAATCCTGATCCCAATGTTGCAATAAATAGTAGGAACAAGTATACCCATGCATTTGTAATATGTAAAAAATACATCAATAAATACATAATAGAAGAAAACATTAGAGCGACAACGCTTGCTTCTTTCTTACCAAACCATCTTGTCAACGCCGTTGCAAAATGAGCCAATACAACGACCGTTCCATACGTGAATAATAAAGCAATCGACATTGCTTCTTTATTATGGAAGTAGTCATTAAATAAATAAGTCATATTTGTCCCAGCTAAAATTTGATTGATCACAATAAAAATGTCCACAACAACTAGTACCACTAGTGCACGATTCGAAATTAAACCTTTAACCAACCTGTTTGCTTGAATCTCTTCTTTTTTTCTACTCTTACCCTCTCCGTGGATAGCTTGCAAGTTAAGATATATGCTAGAAAAGCTATTGACGCGCAGCCAATGGCAATCCAGAAAAAGCGTTCACTTGAGACAATCTGTTGACCATTTTTATTTTGCGTATACATTAATATTGGAGTAAAGAAACCCGTAGTTGATCCACCGATTGCTGATCCAATACTTCTGAAAGTCGACAACGAAGACCGATCATCCGAATTTGAACTGATTGCTGCCGCCATTACCCCATAAGGAATATTAATTATTGAAAGAAAAATACCATACACAATGTATGAAACAAAAATATAAATCATCTTGTCCAACATTGGTAAATGCTGAATAATAGGCAAAAACATTAGAACTGTTACGGTAAAAACGGATACTTCATTCGGCGAATCCACGGGATAGATCGTCCAACTTCTGTTACCTTAGAAATATCACGTAGCCGTCCAACGAAAACATCCACAAATGCATCTAACATTCTTGAAACTAGAAAAAGCGTACCTACTATTGCTCCAGAAACGCCAAGGACATTTGTGTAATAAATCATCAAAAAGCTATTAACCAATCCTAAAATAAAACAATTCCCTAAATCACCAAACATGTAACCAATTTTGTCCTTCAAACCAAACGCACTTGTTTTCTTATTGATTTTCTCCTCTAGAAACTGCTTGTTGTGAAAGCATTCCAATCACTCCTTTTTCTTTTTTAGTAATCGTTTTCAAAATTATACCCTCCATTTTTTTATTTTTATATTCACAATATTGTTATTTTCTTGCATTATGTTGGTTGATAAAAAACTAGAGAAAGAATTCTACTTAGCTAGAAGCAAAAAAAGAGCAGGACTGCAATCAGCCCTGCTCTTTTCTATTTACTATTAATTATTCGCTATATAGGTCACGTACTGGTGTCATGATGATTCGATTTAAATCATTGATAATTGTACTAAAACCTTGTTCTTTTTCCATTAAATCATTGATAACTGATTCTGATTGAATTTTCATGGCCATCTCTTGTGCTTTCATTGCATCTTCATCAGAGAATTCTTCGCCACGCATTTGTTTTTCCTGTAATTCAATTTGCATTGCTTGGAAGTTTTTAAATAGTTCATGCGCTTCTTTATTTTCTTTTACTTTACCGTATGCTTCTTGTAAAGCTTTGAATTCAGGAAGTTCACGAATTTCGCGTTCGATTTGATTCGCGCTATCATAGATATTTGACATAATATTGCCTCTTTTCTTTCAGTAGTTGAGTTCATTGTAACATGCAGCTATCCGTTTTCAAAGAACTACTCACTTTGATATTTCCGCCACAAATCTTTGGCTGCATCGCCAATTCCTTGTACGCCGTCTTTTACAAAGTCACCAAAGTTCTTCAATCCTTCTTTTGCTTTCTCGCCATATTGATCTAAGTTTTCTTTCCATTTTTCAGCATTGTCCTCTGCTTCTGATGGATTGTCCACTTGATCTGCTGGGACGACCTCTCCGCCTGTTGCATACGCATCCGCGACACTAAAACTTGTATTTGAAGTATAAGGAAGAATTCCTTCTGCAGCAGACTTAAAGACTCGGCCCACAACATTCCCACTCGTTCCTTCTAAGTAGTGCAATTCGCTGGACTCTTCGTAACCCATCCAAGTTGAAATAACTACGTCTGGTGTATAGCCAACAATCCATTGATCATTTGCTTTAGTGGCATCAAAATTCGTTTCCGTAGTACCAGTTTTACCAGCAACCGTATAACCAGCTGGATTTGCAGCAACTGCTGTTCCATTAGAAAATGTGCCAAGCAGCATACTTGTCATTTGTTCTGCTGTTTCTTTTGAAATCACTTGTTTAGGTTTTTTGTCCGTATTATCTACAATAACTGCACCTGTAGAATCAACGATTTTCGTAATCAAATGTGGCGAATACATCTGCCCATCATTCGCAAAAGCACTATAGGCTCCGGCCATCGTTAACGGTGATACACCTTTTTCTAAGCCACCTAATGCTAAACCATAGTATTTATCGGATTTTGATAAGCTTAACCCGAATTCTTCTGCTTTATCATACCCTTTTTGAAGACCAATCTCATGGAGTAACCAAACAGCTGGCAAGTTCAAGCTTTGAGCTACTGCTTGATACATTGGTACTTCACCTTGATACGTACCATCATAATTTTGAGCAGCATAGTAACTTTGTGGTGCGTCTTGCAAAGTACTAGAAGGTAAGTAGCCAGACTCTAAAGCAGCTGAGTACACGCTCAATGGTTTAATTGTCGAACCTGGCGACCTTTTCATTTGTGTTGCAAAATTAAATCCACGGAAGACGTGTTCTCCACGCCGCCCCACCAAGGCTTGTACACCACCATTTTTCGGATTCAATGCAACAGACGCAGATTGAACCATTGCCCCGTCCGAAGCATCTGCCGGAAATAGCTGTCCATTTTGATAAGTCGCTTCTAACTGCTTTTGATAATTTTGATCTAACGCAGTATATATTTTATACCCCTTGTTCATTACATCTGATTCATCCAGTCCATATGCTTCCACAGCCTCATCAATTACCGCATCAAAATAATAAGGATAGCGATAACCTGATTCCGAATCCGTATACGTGTCATTTAAATAATCCGTAATGTTCGTTTGGCTCTCCGCACTGGCTTGTTCTGCTGTGATTTTTTCGTTTTCTTTCATCACACTCAACACAGTATTTTTTCGATTATTAGCATTTTCTGGGTTATCAATTGGATTATAAATACCTGGTCCTTTAAGCATACCCGCAATTGTTGCCGCCTCTGACAATGTTACGTCACTCGCATTGACACCAAAATATCTCCTTGCAGCATCTTGAACACCCCAAACACCATTACCAAAATAAGCGTTATTCAAATACATAGTTAAAATTTCTTCTTTACTGTATTTCTTTTCTATTTCTATCGCTAGAAACAGCTCTTTTGCTTTTCTATCAAAGGTTTGATCGAGTGTTAAATACGCATTTTTTGCCAATTGTTGCGTAATCGTACTCCCTCCACCACCAGCGGTACTCCCTGAAGTAAGCATACGAACTGCTGCTCGAGCAATCCCCTTCACATCAAATCCATGATGATTATAAAAATTTCGATCTTCCGTAGAAATAACTGCATCTTGAATATACGGAGAAATTGCATCTAGTTCTACGTAAGTCCCTTTTTGAGCATAAAGTGTACCTGCTTCTTCATTATCTTTATCATAAATAACAGTAGATTGGCTTAATCCTGATTTTAAAGTCTCCACATTTGCTTGTTTTGCTAAAATAAACAAATAAACACTCGTTACCAAAATAAAAATCAGTCCCAACAAAAGAATAACTTTATTGATATGATATTTTTTCCAAATTCGCCTTCGCCATTTATGAAATCGGCTCAAATATGGCTTACTCCAGCGCCAAAAGCTAATCAAAGAAGCTTTTATTTTTTCCAAAACGCGTTGAAAATCCATTTGCATGTTCTCCTATCTTTTTATTCACACGGTCAGTTTACCACAACTAACTGCGCCTTTCTTCCTGCTTAAGATGTAAGTTTTGTAGTTAATGACGGTAGTTTAGCATAATAAGTAGCTGATTGATTTAATCTTTTTCTTAAATATATTTTAAAAATGGTAAAATAAAACTGACTTCGACGAAAGGAGCTCCTTTATGGAAATCACAATTACATTACCCGCTGATCACTCAGCAACAACTATCCAAGAATTATTAGAGCGAGAATGGCTAGTACCAAAAAAAGTTCGTCATTTTTTGCGTACCCGAAGAAATGTTTGGGTAAATGCGCAGCCCGCTCCTTTTCATTCAGAAATCCGCGGTGGCGACACAATTACTTTGCATTTTGAAGAAAGTGACTACAGTCATCAAGAAATCATCTTTGGTGATCCTCAAAAAATCCACACGCTCTATGAAGACGATCAATTAGTGATTGTAAATAAACCAGCTGGTCTAAAAACCCATCCCAATAACGCAAAAGAAACTGGAACCTTATTAAATGATTTAGCTGCTTATCTAGCTCCGAAAGATGAGAAACCATATGTTGTACATCGCTTAGATCAAGAAACCAGTGGCGCTATTTTATTCGCTAAAAACCCATTTATTCTGCCTATTTTAAGCCAATTAGTCGAACAAAAGAAGATTTATCGACGCTACCAAGCTATCGTTTGGGGAAAGTTAACCAAAGATATCACCATCACCAAGAAAATTGGACGCGATCGACACAACCGACGAAAACAAGTCATTGATGAACGTAACGGGAAAACAGCAACAACCCGCGTAACCGTTGCAAAAAATCTACCGACACAAACACAAATTTATTGTGTTTTAGCTACTGGGAGGACACATCAAATTCGGGTTCATCTCGAAAGCCTAGGTCATCCAATTGTAGGCGATCCACTTTATCAGTCACGGCCAGCGCAACGAATGATGCTTCACGCAATTGAACTTCATTTGACACATCCATTCACACAAGAAACGATTATCGCTAGAGCAACTCCTGGACTATGGTAGGCCTCAAGAAAATAAAAAAGTGTCTGGGACATTAATCAAAATGATTATGCTCCAGACACTTTTTTACGAATAAATGGCTTTTCGAAAGTAAATCTCTCAAAAATGAGTAGAATAATCTCAAAAACAGATAAAGCTATTTTCAGATTATCCTTCTTATCTATCAGAGTTGACTGCTCTTATTTCAACCACTTTTTTGAAATTTTATTTTTGTCGATACTCTTTTTCGGCTAATAATAAACTACCAATAATCCCACTTTCATTCGGCAAGCCCCAGCGAACAATATATTCACTAGCTTCTGGAACTTCCATATATCCTGCCATTAATTCAACAAATTGTTGACGAATTTTTTGTAGTAAATGATCTTGGTTCATTACGCCACCACCAAGGATAATTTTTTCTGGTGCTAAAGTTAATGTATAGTTGATTAAAGCTTGTGCAATATAGAATGCTTGAATATCCCACACAGGATGGTCTACCGGTAAATCTTGACCTTTGATTCCGGTTCTTGCTTCTAATGAAGGACCAGCCGCCAATCCTTCCAAACAGTCCCCATGATAAGGACAAGTACCAGCGTAAGTATCATCTGGATGACGTTTCACCCAGATATGACCCATTTCCGGATGAGCAATCCCCGAAAAGATATCTTGATTCAAAACAACACCTGCACCAATCCCAGTACCAACGGTTAGATAGATACAGCTATTCTTTCCTTGTGCTGCACCTTTCTTCAATTCGCCATAGGCAGCAGCATTAACATCCGTTGTCCACGCAATTGGAATTTGATAACGTGCTTTAACACTCCCTAAAAAGTCAAAATCAGCCCAACCTTTTTTAGGTGTTGCTAAAACATATCCATAGTTATCTTTTGTTTGGTCAATGCCAATCGGGCCAAAAGACCCAATCCCCATAGCAGATAAGTCAAACTTGTCAAAAAAAGCAAACACTTGTTGCAACGTTTCTATTGGAGTCGTCGTAGGGATACTTACTTTCTCCATAATTTCATGTTGATCATTCGCCACTGCACAAACAAACTTTGTGCCACCTGCTTCTATTCCGCCGTACATTTACTTTTCCTCCTCGAATCCGATTGTCCGAATTTCATAAGGCATCAATGTCGGCTCAATCGTTTGCTTACTGTCTTTTTCTAAAAGATTCAACAATCTATTAGTTGTCCCTGGTTTTTGAACAACCATTTCTTCTTCGTTTCCTGACAGATTGAATCCTCTCAGTACTACTTTATCATTAAACTTGCTTCGCTTCAAAGCAGTAATTGCAAACGTTTTAGCATCCACTTCTAAATAATTGTTTTTGCTGCTTAATTCACCTTGTTGATTAGCTAATTGTTGCGTCGTAAATGGAACTTGCGCAGCATACGCGTGTTGATAAGATGCAAATTTTTCATTTGGTTCATGAATTTCCATACTATACTGGAAGTGTTGTTGTCCTAAACACTGTGCCTCGGGAGTTGGGAAATATCCCCAGTCCCCTAACTCACCAACACAACGCAATAAGGTTAATGCAATTTGACCTGCATCTACAATTTCGTATTCATTTAAGCCATAGTTTCCAATTGTGACACCATAATTTTCATCATGAAGATTAACAAATGCATGTTGATGTTGCGGATTCGTTGGATTTTCCCAGCTTGCGGAAACTTTATTTGGTCGCGTAACGACTTCAAATATACTATCTGCTTCATGGTGTTCCACATGTAACTTCGTTGGAAATAGCGCGCGTAAGCGATGGTCTTTCATTTGATTGTCAATCGTCGTTTCAAAGTCGATTTTCCGACTATTTTTCCTTAAAGTAATTTTTGTTTCTATTAATAATGGTTTTAATTCTTTTGCTCGTTTCGCTTTACGATAACGGAATTCAACTACCATTTGTTGTTCCCTTTCTAGAAGTTCATCGGCAGAAACTGGAATCATCATGGTCTGAATGAGTTGGATTTGAGCAATCTCTGGTGTATCAACCAAAATTTCTACTCGAGAATCCCCTTGTTGGTTTGAAAGAATTGGGGCTGTGTCACTTGGTTGTTTATAGATATACTCATTTCCAACATCACCCGTATCTTCAAAAACAAGCATATCCTCAAATTGACGATCCATTTTTTTGTCCAACACCGTTAATGAACCATTCTCTTCAATTTTGATTTTGAGCAATTCATTTTCGATTACTCGTCCTTGGTCACTGACCATCGAATCAGTAATAGCGATTGGGGCTTCTCCTTCAGCTAATGTAAATGTCTCCCATGAAAAAGCAGCCATTTCTTCTAGCGGAATAGTTACAGTCACTACTTTTTCCATATAAGGTATTCGGAACCGATCTTTCGGTAAGTCATAGTCAAAACGAACAGTTGCTTCAGATACAATTGCGGGAATGATTTCTCCTTGTGCATTCTCAACATGATAGCTCTTAACAGGCGCATCTTCCAATTCTTTAAACAATGTCTCTGGTAATCCTTCAGCAAACTTTTTACGTTCCAACTCGACTTCAATCACAGCTTCACCAGTTTTCGCTGTTCCAGCTGTATTGATTACAACAAAAGGATACGTATCCTCTGGGAATTCGCTTGTATCAATAACTTGCGACAACTGCCTCATTGCTTCTTCTGCTACAAATTTCCCAACTTCGTCTGCTTTTTCGAATCGTGTAATCATTTCTCGATGAACAGAATCCACTGAACAACCACAAATACTATCATGTGGGTGATTTTGCATTAATGTTTTCCAAGCATAATCTAATTGATCATGAGGATAGCTTCCCGAAACTTCATATGCCATTGTCGCTAACGGCTCAGCAATATTTTCTAATTGTCTTTGAACTTTCGTATTCCATTGTTTTAAATACACGCGCGCAGATGCAGTATTTGCCAAAGTATACCAGCCATCTGTTTCTTGACTCGTTAATTCGCCTTCTACGGTCCCCAAATCTTCAGGTAAATCATTTGTTACTGCTGCTAAATAGTCGGTAAAATTAGAATGAATAAATTCGTAATCTGGATATAAACGACTTGCTAATGCAATCGCCTTTGATATATCTTTTTGAACAGGCTGATGATCGACACCATTCATCATTAATAAATGTTCAGTTGAAGCATATTGTTCTGCATCAGCTAATTTTTGATCCCAAAATGCCTTGGCTTCTTGTTCTTCAGCTGGTATTTCATTTCCATTACTATACCAATTAGCAAATAATAAACCAAAAATTTCTGAGTTATCAGGCCCTTTCCATTTCATTTCAGAATATTGGGAGGAATAATTTTCTGCCTCAAGCACCTGATTATCAAAGCCAATCGGTTTTACTCCACGGCCAAATGCTGCTGCTTCAATCCCAACTTGCTTCATCATTTGAGGTGTTTGCCCCATATTTCCAAATGTATCTGGGAAGTAGCCAAGCATTACTGGAACACCCCATTTTTGCGTTTCTTCCAACCCAATCAACATATTACGAACGTTGGATTCTGAGCTAATCAAAAAATCATCTTGCAAAATATAAAATGGTCCAATACGTAGCTTACCCGCATCAATCGCTTGTTGAACTAACGCTCTTTTCTCCGGTCTTACTTGTAAATAATCATCTAAAATAATTGTTTGTCCATCTAAGTGAAAACTATTGAATTCAGGGTCATTCTCAAAAAGTTCTAATAAATCATCCATTAATTCAACTAGACGCATATGGTGTTGTTCATAAGCCATGTACCATTCTCGATCCCAGTGACTGTGGGAAATAATATATACTTTCTTTTTCATCTAATCGCTCCTATTTTTCTACTCGAATATCAAAGTAATCCATTACTAATTCACAAAACATCATATTTGCCCAAGAAAACCATTCTCTTGTGTAATTGTTAGGGTTATCCACATCAAAACCTTCGTGCATCAAGTTTGTTCCAGCATCTGTAGCTACTAATAAATCTAAAATTCGCTCTTTTTCTTTTCGATCATCAGTGGTCATGCCTTCCATTGCTAAAGCAATTGGCCAAACATAATTTTCAGGCGTATGAGAAGAGCCGATTCCTTTTGCGTACTTTCCTTCATAAAAATAAGGATTTTCTGGGCTAAGCAACGTTTTTCTTGTTTGTAAATACGTCTCGTCTTTCGAAGAACAATAGCCTAGGTAAGGAGCAGCCATTAGGTTTGGTACATTGCTGTCATCCATGATTGAGGTATTTCCTTGACCATCCACTTCGTATGCGAAAATAGTCTCTTGTGCTTGATTTTTAGTTTTACCATACACTTCGATCCCTCGTTGAATCTCTTCTCGCAATGTGGTAGCTTTTGCTACGATTTGATTATGTGATAACACTGTTTGAAAAATTTCTTCAATATATCCTAAAACGACTACAGCAAACATGTTCGATGGGACTAAATACCCATATTGGCAAGTATCATCACTTGGTCGAAAACCTGACCAGGTCATTCCTGTAGGTACCACTTTTGCACCTTTCCCATCATTAACAAGCGTGTCTTCCAGACGAGTAGTATCACGTTCAAATCGATAAGGTGACTTAGTATGGTCTTGTTCTGTTTGAAAAACATTTAGAATTTTTTCGATTCCTGAAACAAATGAATCATCAAACTGATCTGTTTGCCCCGTATTTTTATATAAAAGATAGGCAAGTTGAACAGGATAACATAATGAATCAATCTCATATTTTCTTTCCCAAATCCAATCATTCATTTCAGTATGGTCACTCTGATGTCCCGCCCCGTTCGCTTCTTCATTAAACGCATTCGCATACGGATCAATGTTGATATAAAAGAATTGTTTCTTTACCAACCCACTAATCATTGCTGCTAAGTCTTTATCTTCTTTGGCAATCACTAAGTATGGGCGTACTTGTGCAGTGGAATCTCTTAACCACATAGCTGGTATATCACCGGTTAGCAAGAAAGTTGTTCCATCAGAATGTCGCTTTACTGTGGTTAACAATGTATTAGCAAACGCAGTAGAAAAATTTTTAGCCCAATCTGCATGCTCACTTCCACATTTCTGTTCAATTTTTCCCATGAATTCTTCAACTGATTTTGGTATATCTTTATATGGCATCTCTCAATATCCTCTTTTCTATTTGATATATCTTAGTAGATTATACTTCTTGGTTCGTTTTTTGTCTACGCTTTCACAATATTTTTTATTGTTTACTTTTGCTTTATTTATGCTATCATTTATACATGATATATCATTAAGAGGTGTTATTATGGAGCAACCATTATATAAGAAAATATTTATCGATCTACACAACGCAATTCTTGATGGAACTTTAGCCATTGATAGCCAAGTTCCTACTGAAAAAGAACTTTCTCAAAAATATCAAGTAAGTCGAATCACATCCAAACGAGCATTAACAGAATTGGAACAACTTGGTTTGATTTATCGAATTCGTGGAAAAGGCAGCTTTGTCAAAGCAGACAATCCAGAGACCTCGGTTGTCCACATTCAAAAAACAAAGAGAATTCTCTTTTTATTTCCGTTCTTAACTGATTTGTCCGTTGGTGATTTCACTGAAGGATTGAATCCAATTATGCAAGAAAATCAATTTGACGTATTGATGACCTCTCTTGATTTTCTCCAAACAAAAACGGCAAAAGAAGTGATGGATGAATTCGATGGATTGATTTACTACGCTATCGATACGGAGCAACACTTAGATTTATTGTTTGAACTTTCACTGAAAGATTTTCCAGTCATTATTTTGGATAAGAAAATTTATGAACTACCATTTCCAACCGTTCTTTCAGACAATTTCGCCGGCGGCTCGATAGCCACAAATCAATTGATTGCTGACGGTCATCAAAAAATTGGCTTCTTATTTGGCGAACCAACTCATCCACAATCAGTTCGTCAGCGCTATTTAGGCTATCTTGAAGCTCTTGATAAAGCTAATTTAGCTTTTCATACTGCGCTTGACGACCAAAAAGCAACGAATAAAGAGTTATTAAACTATATCAAAGAACACCAACTTACTGCGTTTGTCTGTGAAAATGATCTTGTTGCCATTCAAACAATGAACCAATTGAAACAAGCTGGCTTTTCAGTTCCTGCTGATTTTTCAATTATCGGTTTTGATGATATTCAAGCTGCAGCTTTAGTTGATCCGCCTTTGACAACTATTGCCCAAAATTTCAAAGAACTTGGAAAATCTGCTGGAGAAAAGTTGATTCATTGGCTTGAAACCAAAGAATCACCAGCGGATACCAAATACCCAGTTACATTAATAACAAGACACTCAACGAAGGAGCTTAACAATGAACATTCAACAAATTGATACTCGCCACGGGACTGCCAACCAGTCCAATTATTCAAACGGAAATTGCCTGCCTTACACAGGCGTTCCGTTTGGAATGAATTATTTTGCCCCACAAACAACCGACCAAAAAGGAAGTTGGTGGTTCCACCCAGAAGACCGTATCTTTCAAGGTTATCGTTTAACACATCAACCTAGTCCTTGGATGGGTGATTTCAGTCATTTCCTAATGACACCAGTTAGTGGTACTCTACCTGAAAACAGTCTTTTTCATGCTCAGAGTTCTTATCGACCAGAAGAAAGCACGTTTTGCCCTACGCATCTGTCAATCAATCAACTGCGTTATGAAATTTCATCCACGTTGATTCCTAGTATGTATGGTGGTGTACTTACGATTGATTATCACAAAAATGATAGCGGTTTACTTTTGACTTTTCCTGAGCGATACCAGTTAAATGTTGTAGACTCGCATACAATTACTGGTTATCTCATCAACTTTTCTGGATGTGAGGATCCTGATTTTCGCTTTCACTTTACCCTTTCCTTTGAACAACCATTATTCGACACTGAGTTAGCAATTCCAGAGAATAGTTCTTCTATTTTGTTGTCGTTTGGCTCGATCGAACAGCAAACGATTCGCTTTGGTACTTCTTTTATTAGCGAAGAACAAGCACAGGTAAATTTATTGAGAGAGTCTGCACAGTCGCCTGATGAATACCTGGAAAAAAATCGCCAAATTTGGCAAGAATATTTCGATAAAATCAAAATCAGTCATCATGATAAAAAACAAGTAAGTACTTTTTATCATAACTTGTATCGTGTATTTCTCTTTCCTCAAACATTCTATGAAGTAACTAAGGATGGCGAAAAAATTCACTATGATACATTCAGCAAAACTATTCGCTCTGGTGTTCTTTATACAAATAATGGATTTTGGGATACGTATAAAACGGTCTACCCACTCTATTCATTGATTGCCACTGAAAATTATGAGGAAATGCTTGAGGGCTTTCTTACAAGTTATCGAGAAACGGGCTTTTTGCCAAAATGGCTATCGCCTGATGAACGAGGTTTAATGCCCGGAACATTGATTGATGCGGTAATTGCTGATGCCGCGGTAAAAGGAATTCGTAGTGATTTGATGCCTGAATTTTTAATAGCAATGAAAAAAAGTGCTACTGTCCAAAGTGAGTTACCTAATTATGGTCGCCAAGGAACACTTGATTATTTAACATATGGCTATGTTCCTAGTACCTATCATGAATCAGTCAATCATACTTTAGATTATGCTTATAGCGATTTTTGTATCAGCCAAGTTGCTGCTATACTGGGTGATCATGCGACCAGTGCTTTTTATCAAAGACAGTCCTTAAACTATCGTAATATTTTTGATCCTACCGTTGGATTCATGCGTGCAAAAGATACGGATCAACAATTTAGAGAAAACTTCTCAGCGACTCGCTGGGGTCAAGATTATGCAGAAGGAAGTGCATGGCAAAGTAGCTTTGCCGTCTACCAAGATTTTAATGGTTTGATTCGTGAACATGGTGGAGAAGCTGCTTTTCAAGAAAAATTAATCAAGCTTTGTAATCAATCTCCTTCCTTTGAAGTTGGTGGATACGGATTTGAAATCCATGAAATGAGTGAAATGGCCGCTATTGAATTTGGACAACTGGCTATCTCAAATCAACCTAGCTTCCACTACCCTTATCTATTCAGTTATCTTGGTAAACCAGAGATGGCTCAACCGTTAATTAAACAATTGTTGACTCAAACCTTCAATGATTCACCGACAGGTTATCCCGGTGATGAAGATAATGGTAGCATGTCAGGTTGGTATATCTTTAGCAGTTTAGGTTTTTATCCAGTCACACCTGGTTCTGGAGAATATGTTATTGGTTTGCCGCTGTTCGATCACGTTGAACTAAAACTTGCAAACGGTCAGACACTTACGATTGAAAGCTCACCAAATCAACCACAGCAACAGTTTGTTCATCAAGTTGACCGTAATGATCAAATACATTCTAAGTTATTCTTTACACACGAAGACTTACTCACAGGAGGAACAATTCGTTATCACCTAGGTACTGTTCCTCACCCCAAAAAATACGCGGCCGATGCTTTACCGTTTTCTTTAACCTAATAAGCCTTCACAATAAACTACGTGCAAAAATAAAATTTGATTTTTATTTTCATAAAAAAAGACTGAACCAAAACATATTTTCGTTTGGGCTCAGTCTTTTTGATTGTCTTTTTTACTCAGTCATTATCATTCCAAAATCAGCAATTCAACCTATATAGAAGTTCCTACGTCTAAACACTGTACTCCCTACTTTTTTCTTTAAACTAAGTAAGGGGCTTTTCTCGGTACTCTTTTGGTGATTGTCCCACAATTTTCTTAAATAATTTAGAGAAATAAGTGGTGTTGTTGTAGCCAATCTCGTTTGAAATTTCATTGATATTTTGTTCACTGTGAAGTAGCAACCATTTTGCTTGCTCCATCCGTAAATGATTTAAGTAGGTAGAAAAGCTTTTTTTCGTTTCTTTTTTAAATAGTTGCCCGAGATACATCACATTTAGGTGCAAACTTTCGGATACTTCTTTTAATGTTAACGGCTCCCGGTAATTTTCGTGCAGTATTTGCAGCGCTTGCTTGATATTTTCACTATAGTTTTTTTGCTTTTGCTGCTTACGAACTAAGGAAAGCAACAATTCTTGAAGGTCATTCACATTTTTTGCCTGATTTATTTGATGAATACCTGTCAAGTACTCATCATCTTCTAGTGTAATCAGCTCTCGTTGAATATCCATAAACAATAAGAAAGTGAAGTGCCGAATGTCCTCGGGAGTCATGACTGCCGATTGGAATTGTTCAAAAAACTCACGAATCATTTGTTGAACTAAATCTAACTGATTACTTTGAAGCGCGCGACTAAAAGTAGAAAAATCAATTAACTGATCTTGATTTTCTGCAGGCAGGGACCTAATGATTTCATGTCTGGCTTCACCGTAAAACTGTTGAAGATGCAACTGGTCTTTTGCCCGACGAAAACTTTCAGGAATATCATCTATTTCCTTTATTTCGTCACCCACACTAATCAGCCAATCTTGTTGTGCATACTGCGTTTGAAAATAGTCACAAAAGTCCCCGACTTTCTGGGGACTAAGCAAAATGGTGAAGCAAGTCACATCCCCAAAACTTCGCTGATAATAAGTAGTTGCTTGTTGTTCTTTTAACCATTGAATAATAGCAGATTCATGTATTCTTTCTAGCTGAATCAATAAAATTTGTTGTGACTCTTGAGGTAATCCACTCAAAAACTCTTCTTCGCTGGTTTCATCTAACTCTTCATTTAACCATTGACTGAATAAAAGTTCCTGATAAATTTCTTGCTGATTTTTTTGCTCATTTTGCTGATCCAAACGTTCTTTTACTTTTTTTAAGCTTTCAATCAACTCTGTTTTATTCACCGGCTTCATCAAATAATTAACTGCCCCAAGTTGCATACCACCTTTAAGGTATTCAAATTCTTGGTAGCCAGAAAGAATCATAAACTCAAAGGTATATTGCTCTTTTTGAGCTGCTTCAATAAATTCTAGACCGTTCATCTCTGGCATTGTTACATCTGTAATAACTAAATCAATAACTTGTTTTTCTAAAACCAATAACCCTTGCATAGCATTTTCTGCCGTTGCTACGATTTCAAATCCAAAACTGGGCCAATCAACAATTTTTTTCAATCCATTCAAAATCATGTATTCATCATCAACCAGCAACACTTTATACATTTTCAGACTCCTTCTTCTTAAATGTAATTTTAATCGTTAAGCCACCTTCTTTATTCGCAAACAATCGCATCCGGTACGTGCTACCGAAATTTGCGCGTAAACGTTCATTTACGTTTTGCAAACCAATTGATTCATGTAACTCGACTTTTGGATGTACCAATCGATTTTCAATTGCCACTAACTGCTCTGGAGTAACTCCTTTACCGTTATCTTTCACTTGAATTTGTACAAATGATCCTTGTTGAAAAACTTTTACGCTCAATGCGTTATCATAACGAGTAAAATCAATTCCATGTTTAAAATAGTTTTCAACTAGTGGTTGGATTACAAATTTCGGCACTTCAATTTGCTCTAGTGATTCCTCAATCGAAAAATGATAGGCTACACGATTAGGATAACGCATTTGGTAGAGAAATACATACTTTTCACAAAAATTCAGCTCTTCTTTAAGGCTAATTTTCGTTTCTTGATTCGTGTTATTTCTTAATAATGCAGAGAAAGCATAGACCACTTCTGCAAGTTCTTCGCTTCCCTCACTCAACGCATACATTCGAATGTACTCCAATGTGTTGTAAAGAAAATGAGGATTGATTTGTGCTTGTAATGCGCGCATATGTGCATCTTTTTGTTTGATTTCTAATTTATAGATATCTTCAACGTATTGGTTGATGCTATCCAACATAGTATTAATACCTTGCGCTAAATCTTTCAGCTCATACTCCGTTTGTTCCTGGGCAATTCGCGTGTCCAGATTACCATTTGCCGCTTCATTCATTGCACGCATCACTACGTCGATTTGCTGAGAATAACGTTTAAATGTTTTATATAAGAATACGAGTAGAATACTGTCTAAAAGAATCACGCCAATAATCAATGGTGCCAGACTTCTTGCAGTTTCTCGATAAACATTTCGTTGGTCTAGCGTTGCTAGTATACGGTACTCACCAGATAATTCCTGATAGGAAACAAAGTTATGTTCTTCCAATTTCAATAAAGGGAGTCCAGAATTCTTATCCAATTCTTGTGTAATCAGTGTTTCTTGTTTCTTTCGGCTTTCTGGTGCTAGTCCTGCGCTATGAAAAGTATACAGACGATTAGCAGAGCCAGAAATCATGTACAAAGATAAGCCATTAAAAGCATTCAGGCTTTCTAAACTGGATTCCAATTCTTTCTTTTGGAACCCAACAAAGATGCTTCCCAGCTCCGTGCCACCTTGAGTAATCGGCATTTTGATATAAAAAGCATTTTTTAATGTCGGGGTTCCCGTTTTAACAATTCCCGCTTTGTGTTCTCTGGTAGACTCAAAATATTCTGGCAGTTGACTAAAAACAATGTAGAGAGAACTTAGCTCTTCATAGTTGACGTAAAGATCCAACATTTCATTTGGAAAAGACAATAGTTCATTGGTTTTACTTTGTTGCGTATATGCGTACATCAAATACCGGTCAATTGGTTGTGTCAGATAAGTTGTCGCATTCTCGATTTTTTCTGGACTTCCCAGAAGTTGATCTTTGATAATTTTGCTTAATGTTGTTTTGTCATTTAGCATTCGATTTGTCGTTTGCAGTGCTTCATTGGTGACATTTTCTGCTTGATTTTGGTTTTGACTCCAAGTATGGATACTAAAAATAATTGTTGCGCCAATTGTGAGTACAGTCATCACTACTGCGTATTTACGCAACAAACGGTTGAGCAACGTCCCTTTTGAAAATAAAACTTTGAATGGATTATTCATAGTTTTCCATTCGAACCGCTAATTCTTCACGCCATTTTTTTGTTGCCAACACATTCCATACGGTCAATAAACCTAGCAAACCAAATAACAATAGACCTTTGAAATGCCACGTCAACGCAAGGATAATCCCGCTACCAATAATCATCTTCAACAACGTAGAAAAGCTCGATAAACTTGAAATAAAACTTAACTTAACCACATTGCCGAATGTCATTTCATATTCACTATCTAAAATTAAACTCCATTGATACGTTGCAAACAAATAAAGTAAACCAAACAACAAAATAAAATCAATTCCCAAAAATAAAAGTCCTTGTATTTGAACTGAAAGATAAAGATTATAACTTAGAATAGCTAACCCTGCAAAAAAGAAGAAAAACAAATAATTTCCTCGCTTAAAATATTTCTTAAAACAGTACCAACCTTGCTTAAGTGTTATGTCTTTGTACTCAAACTCATAGTGATAAAATAATTCATTAATTGTTTTCAACGCTGGTCCAATTCCTAAAACAATCCCGCCTACTAGACTAAACAACCAGAAAAAAAGTGTTAGTTTAACAACTACCCACACACGAATGAACAATGTCTCCAAAGCTTTTCCTAACATAATATCTCCTTTTTAAAACATAATCTTTTCTCTCTTATTATATAAAGAACAGCGAGCAGATGGAACCGCTCGCTGTCAGACTTATTTATTTTCGAAATTCATCGTATTGTTTTTGCATCTCAGTTAAAACTTTTTCGTAACCAGCTTTATCTAATGCCTCGAGCAATTTAGGCAAAGTTTCGTCTGGATCAACTGTTCCGGTATTTAATCCATCCATATACTGATTCATGACGTTTGAGATGTTACTGATTTCTGTTTTAACACTGTCTGTATTAAAGCTGAACCCTAAGATTGGTGAAGTTTCAGCTTCTTCAATTGATTTATCGCGTGTAGCGATCATTTCATCAGTGATTGATTCTTGTGTATATAAAATTGCGTTATTTCCTGTATTCCAAGCAGACATGTGTGTTTTTGGTTGGTAACCATCTAACAACTTGATCTTGTCGTCTGTTCCGTCTACTTTTTCCCACGCTTCGCCTTCAATTCCCCAGACTAATCCGTTCAATAATTCAGCATCGCTGTTAAGTAATCCTAAAAATTCAACTGCTTTTTCTTTGTTTTTTGAAGTATTTGAAACAACGAAGTTTGCCATTTGTGCTTGCCCTGTTGATTTCAAAGGAACAGTGATTGATTTAGAAACTAATTCTTGGTTTGCTGCATTACTTAAAATTGTGTCACCATAATCGAAAGGCCCTTGTGTTTCGCCACGTAGTAACCAAGTGTTCCCTTCTAAAGGATAATCTTTGCTACTTGTTGCCGCATCACTTGGAATCAAGCCTTGTTGGTACCAGCTATGCATCGTACGAAGTAAGTCAACATAAGTTTTGTTGTCGTATTGATTGATAATCTTTGCTTTGTCTCCATTTAAATCAATTGCAAATGGTAACGTATTTCCTAATGGATAATCGAAGTCACCTTGAACTTTGAAGCCTTGACCAATGGCGAAAGCAGCTGTATTTGGTTCTTTTTTGTGGAATTCTTGTAAAACTTTTTCGGCATCTGCATAAGATTCGATTCCATCAATTGAAAGATTGTATTTATCTAACAATGGTTTGTTAAAAGTTAACACTTGTTGAGCAAACACATTGCCATTTACTGGAAGCGCATATAATTTGTCATTGACTAAATTTCCTTTAATATAGGCTTCGTCTAACGCATCATAAGCATCTTTAGCGTATTTAGGTGCTAACTCAGTTAGGTCGGCAAACGCACCTTTTTGAGCATTAGAAACATAGTTATTTGCATAAGCGATATCGTAGTTTTCACCAGAAGAAATGATTACGTTCATTTTTTTCTCGTAGTCCCCAAAACCGATATAGTTGATATTGACCTTCGCGCCAATTTTGTCTTCGATTCGTTTATTCGCCACTTCCATCAATGCATCATAATTATCTGGCTTATCCCCGATTTGATACATCTGCAATGTGATACTGTCAGACCCTTCTGAATTACTGCTTGCATTTGAACCTCCACCACAAGCAGCTAACGTACCAACCATCAACGCTGAAACTCCTGTAAAGGCTAGTTTCTTCCATAACTTCATCTTACTTCCTCCTAAATAAAATAATTTATTATTTATTCCTTGACTCCACCAATCGTTAACCCTTTGACAAAATGTTTTTGGAAAAATGGGTAGCTAATCGCAATTGGCAATGTTGAGATAACAACGATTGCCATTCGTGCTGATTCTCCTGGTACAGCTGCTAAACCTCCAGCAAGCTGGCTTCCAGCTCCCGCATTTTGTGTGAGATATTGGATATTACTTTGAATCTTCATCAACAAGTATTGTAATGGGACTAAGTTATCATTTTGAATGTAAAGTAATGCGTTGAACCAATCATTCCAGTAACCTAATGCGGCAAATAAGCTAATTGTCGCAATTCCGGGAACAGCTAAAGGTAACACGATTTGAATAAAAATTCGCAACTCGCTTGCTCCATCAATTCTGGCAGACTCAATAATTGAATCTGAGACTGAGCGTTTAAAGAAAGTTCGCATCACAATAATATTGAATGGGCTAACTGCCATTGGCAAAATCAGTGCCCAAATCGTATCTTTTAATTGAAGCAAATTGGTCATCACCAAGTAATTGGCTACCATCCCTGGTGAAAATAACATGGTAATTAAACAAAAGACTGTAAAGAAACGACGGAACGGGAAATTAGAACGAGAGATTGCATAGGCATACAATGAAGTAGCTGTGCTATTAATCAAAGTTCCTAAAACCGTTACTAAAACTGTTACAAATAATGCTTGGAAAATTTTCTCTTGCATCTGTCCAAATAGATACGTATAACCAAATGTACTGAATTTTTCTGGCCAGAAACTATAACCATTAGTTGCTAACGCTGTTTCATCTGTCAAAGAAATCGCGATAACAAATAGAAACGGCAAGATACAGGAGAAGGCAAAAATCGCGATCAATAAATTAGAAAAGAGATTCATTGGTTTGCTGAAAGCTCGCACTTGAACCTGCTCTACTTTTTTCTTTTTCATCGAATCCCCCTCCTAAAACAATGCTGATTCGCTGTCGAAACGACGTGCGATCGCATTCGTAGTCATTAACAAAACAAATCCTACAACTGACTGATACAATCCGGCTGCTGCAGTCATTCCAAAGTCACCTGTAGAAGTCAACCCATTAAAGATATACGTATCTAATACTTGAGTCACGTCATACAGTGCGCCTGAATTTCTTGGAATATTATAGAACAACCCGAAATCAGCTCGGAATATATTCCCAACAGCTAAAATCGTTAAAATCGACATCAACGGTACTAATTGAGGAATTGTCACATGTTTGATTTGTTGCCATTTGCTTGCGCCATCAACCATAGCTGCTTCATAGTAAGTGGGGTCGATTCCCATTACTGAAGCAAAGTAAATGATACTATTATAGCCGATTCCTTTCCACGTCCCAATGAACAATAGAATAAATGGCCAATATTTTGGTTCATTGTACCAATTGATTGCTTCTCTTCCATGACCTAACAGCCATTGGTTGAAAATTCCTTTATCTGGGCTCAAAAAGGCATAAACAAAGTAACTAATGATAACCCAAGACAAGAAATAAGGTAGTAATGACATTGTTTGATACACTTTTACTAATTTTTTATTTCTTAACTCACTCATGATAATGGCAAAAACAACCGAAATCAGTAAGTTTAGTGTAATAAATCCTACATTATACAAAATCGTGTTTTTCGTAATTAAAAATGCCTGATCTGAAGAAAATAAAAATTTGAAATTCTCCCAACCAACCCACGGGCTCTCTCTCAAACTTGCCAAAAATCCATCTGCAGAGATATGGAAATTTTTAAAGGCAACCACGTTTGCTAACACTGGAATATAGAAGAAGAAAATCATCCACAACATTCCAGGCACAGCCATTAAAATCAAAGCTTTAAAACGCCAAACCATCGAGAAAAAATGTTTTAACCCCTTTCTTTTTTTCATCAAAAAACTCCTTTCAACTTGTTCGCACCGTAATTATAGCGCTTTCAAAAACAAGATTGAATAAACAAATTATAGGTATAATGAAACAAACTATAGCTGATATTGAACTATTTTTAATTGGTCGCTGCCTATTTTTGAGTTTGATCAATAAAAAAAGGAAGGAATATAGCAGATTCCTCCCCTTTCATTTTCATTTGTACTAAATAAGGTTGCCTGTTTTGCGTATTTACGCAGGAATAGCACCTAATTTTTTAATTGTTTACTTTTCTTGGATTTTTACTAATTCCTCTGCCGTCAACTCCCGATACTCACCTAATCCTAAGTCTGCAGGTAATACAACATTTCCCATTCGGATTCGTTTGAGGTAAGTCACTTCTTTGCCAACAGCTTTCACCATTCGTTTCACTTGATGAAATTTTCCTTCATGAAGAATCAAACGAATGTCTGACGTTTGTTCGGCTTCGTTCACTGCATCAATCGTTAGCACAGCAGGAAGTGTTTCTTCCCCTTGACTGATGACCAATCCCTTTGAAAAAGCATCAATATCTTCTGCCGTCATCACCCCAGCTACTTTTGCAAAATATTCTTTTTCAACATGTTTCTTCGGCGACAATAGTCGATGTGCCAAAGCACCATCATTGGTTATGAGCAATAAGCCTTCCGTATCTTTATCCAATCTTCCTACTGGAAAAAGATCCTCACGATAGTCAAAATCATTCAGCAAATCCAAAACAGTTTCATCATAGTTATCTTGCGTTGCAGAAACCACACCCGCAGGTTTATTTAAAAGATAATAAAAATTCTTTTGGTACATAAGTTTTTCATCTAAATAAGCAATTTCATCTAAGAGTTCTTTTACCTGAAACTTATCACTTTTGATTACTTTGCCATTAACAGTCACTTGGCCTTTTTTGATTAGCCCTTTGACTTCCTTTCGACTGCCTAACCCCACATCGGCTAAAAATTTATCTAAACGCATGCGTTTTCCTACTTTCTAAAAAGAAAAGAACTTGCAACAACAGTCTATTGACGTTTGTCGCAACTTCCTCTTCTTTCTTTTTATTTGATTCGTAAGCGATAACGTAGTCGGACCATACTGCTACCCAATAATTTCTCCGCCAAGCGAATTTTCAATGCTAAATAACCATAAACTGCTACACCCACGCCAGCCACACTGACGACTAAAATCAATGATTCAAATTTACTATCTTGGCTTAAGAATAAACTTAAAAGTTGCTTTGTTAATCCTGTTGCTAACAACATCAATAGCGTCATGATAAAAATCAACAACGTTCTTCGCCAAACAAAGCCAACTCGAAAACGTACGACTTGGTGCATTTTACGAAGAATCAAGATACAAGAAACAGCGAAACCAATCATGGTTGCTAGTAACGGTCCGTAAACTTGAAATATTCTGATCGCAGGATACTGTAAAATTAATTTCACGACAAAGCCTATCAACAAGTAGCGAATAGCTGCACGATTTTCAAACATTCCTTGCAACATATTAGAAATCAACATATACAAACCTAAAAATAAGCCTACAAAACTTGCTTGGACCAATACTTTACTGCCCAATACATCTGGTGTGTAAAAGAGTGTATTCAATGGATAAGCTAACAACATCACACCTGCGGTAGCAGGAAACATGACAAACGAAAACAATTGTAGATTGCCACTAGTCAACTTAGCCAAACCAGGACGATCCTTCAATGTGATGGCTTCCGTAATCAATGGTAAGCCCGTCGCTGCAATCGATGTTGCTAAGGCAATGACCACCATCGTTAACTTATCTGGATTTGCGCTAAAAATAGAAAATAGATCAAGCAACTGTGCCTTTGAATATTCCGTCGTGGCAGACATGATTCGAATGAACGTAAACTGGTCAACCAATTTGAAAATCGTTACCCCTGATCCAACAATGATAAATGGAATAGCCTCTTTCATAGTATCCAGTAATAGTTTCCTAGTTGCTACATTTACTTGGTTATTGCTATGTTCAATATGCTGATTCATCAGTGGTTGTTGTTTTCTTAAATAATAAAGCAAAACCACAATACTAACTAACATTCCGATAAACGCGGCAAACGTTGATTGCGTGACTGCAGCCACGTAATCGCCTGTAGTCATCTTCATGATGATAAACGTCATCAACAACATGTAAAAAATTCGTGCAACTTGTTCAACAATTTGTGAAAGTGCATAAGGCATCATGTCTTGATTTCCTTGGAAATACCCACGAATTACACTCATACATGGGAATACCAATACCGCAATACTCAATGAACGCATTGTTGGAATCAATTCGTCTCCGCCACCAGAAGCATGCGCAAGCCAAGGTGAAGCAAGATACATGAACGCGGCAAAAACAATGCCTAAAATCCCCATCATTTGTAAAGCGCGGAAGAAAAGTCGGCGAGAAGTACCATATTCATTTAATGAATTATAACGAGCCGTTTGTTTGGCAATCGCCGCAGGAATCCCAGCTGTTGAAATCAATAAAAACAGCGCATAAATATTATAGCCCATGTTAAACAAACCATTTGCTGCTTTTGCATTTTCGCCCATCCAGGCATACCACGGAATAATATAAATCGCACCCAATAAACGCGAAAGGATATTACTTGTTGTCATCCAAGCAGAGCCTCGAGCCATTTTTTCTTGGGCAGTTAAAACTTTTTCTGTCGGTCCTCTTTGATTATTCATCTCAATTATTCCAACTTTCTTCAAAACATTACTATTATTTTAATTGTAAAACAGGAAACTAGCAATCTCTTTTCGATGGTTTTTCTGTGAAGATGTGCTTTTTTTGAATTCGGTTTCTTTTTCAACTGAATTTGCTAGTCTACAACGCGCTCTTTTCTTAAAAAGTATCTACTCTGTTCAAGTAATCTGAACCTAAGCGATTTTCCTAAAAAGAACCTTGCATTAAAGAAAAACATTTCATGCTATGCTATAATTAGTTAGAAAATTCAACAAAGCGAGGGATCAATCAATGAGCTTCTCCTTAGAAGATGTCCGTGAATTGTTACTAAAAGAAAATCTATTAAAAGAATTTGTTTCCAATCAAGGCTGGCATTTAACTGCGCCAACTAATTTTTCATTTGAAACGATCAGTTATGATTCTCGTCAAGTCGATGAATCAACTTTATTTTTTTGTAAAGGTCTGAACTTTAAAGAAGCGTATTTACAGTCTGCTGTTTCGCAAGGACTAGCTTATTATGTCGCTGAACAGCCTTATGAAGTAGCTGCTGTGGGCGTTATCGTTACCGACATTCGTAAAGCGATGGCCATTTTAGCCATGGCATTTTATGATTATCCACAACAAAAACTACAGGTCATTGGTTATACTGGCACGAAAGGAAAAACAACAGCAGCTTATTTTACCAAGGCAATCCTAGACCACACAACGAATAAGAAAACTGCCTTGCTTTCGACAATGAATACAACACTAGATGGCCAAACTTATTTCAAATCTCATTTGACCACACCAGAATCTTTGGATTTGTATCGAATGATGGCTGAAGCAGTTACGAATGGGATGACTCATTTAGTCATGGAAGTTTCTTCTCAGGCTTATAAAACACAGCGCGTCTATGGACTAACATTAGATGTCGGTATCTTCTTAAACATTTCACCCGACCACATTAGCCCAATCGAGCATCCAACATTTGATGATTACTTTTATTGTAAACGTCAGTTGATTTTAAATTCTAAAACCGTTGTCTTGAATCATGAAAGTGATTATTTCGAGCTGTTGAAAGAAACTGCTGACCTTTATCACATACCTGCAATTGTGTATGGGCGCTCGCCTGAAACAACTTATCAAGTCACAAGTTTAGCCGGATTAGGTCATCCTTTTGCTTTGACAAGTCATCATGGACAGTTACCCATCGAAGCAGAATATGATATTTTACTGGCTGGCGGATTCAATCAAGAAAATGCGACTAGCGCAATCATTGCAGCTGCTTTGACTGGTGCTTCAATCGAAGATGCACAAACTGGCTTAAAAGCAGCTCGCGTTCCCGGACGTATGGATCAGCTAATTCAACAGAACGGTGCACATGTTTATGTTGACTATGCACATAATTATTTAAGTTTAAAAACATTATTGGCATTTGCCAAAAGTGAACATCCCAAGGGGCGCGTCATTGTTGTCTTGGGCAGTCCCGGAAATAAAGCTATTTCTCGACGTCATGATTTTGGAAAAGTCTTGTCAGAAACAGCAGATGTTGTTTTCTTAACGGCTGATGATCCAGCCTTTGAAGATCCTCAAAAAATTGCCGATGAAATTGCTGAAGCAATCACGAATGAAGAGTTGCTTATTCATTATGAAATGGATCGTCCAGCTGCGATTGAACAGGCTTTGACTGAAAGTACAGCCGAAGATTCCGTAGTCATTGCCGGAAAAGGCGTGGATCCTTATCAAAAAATCAATGGCGAAGATGTTCTTTATGAAGGTGATTATGCTATCGTGAAGCGACTGATCGAGGAAAAACAACTTTAATTAGTAATTTATACCTGCATACACATTAATCCTATTATTACTAAATAATGCAAATGGACTGCGACAAAAATCGCAGTCCATTTTTTATGTAAGCCAATTTATCTTTTAGGTTTTTTTACTCGCTCTTCTACATTTCGTTGCTCAGCGGCTAAAAAATCTTTTAAATCGATTTTATTTACCCTGTTCAACCCACCATATCCAGAATCTGCCATTTTTCCCCAGCCAGTTAGCTTCTTTCTTCTATTCGGTTCTTGATTTCTTTTTCGAATTGTTTCACTTCTTTCCGCTCGTTTCTTTTGTAAATACGTTTCAACGTTTTCTGTGAGCTTCATGTCATTTCCCCCTTTTTAATAAAGTATAGCATTCTTGATTGAGTAGACAAAAAATAGGTTGAAACGATTATCTCCTACTTTGCTTTCCTACCTCATTCCAAATGAAAAACAAAGAGAGGAAACTCAATGATGCTTAAGTTTCCTCTCTCGTTTTAATCCGTTTGCTGCTTGTTTTTAGTTTGCAACAATATTAACCAATTTATTTGGAACAGCAATCACTTTACGAACCGTTTTTCCAGCAATTTGTTCTTGAATTGCTTCATCTGCTAAAGCTACTTTTTCAAGCTCATCTTTGCCTAAGTCACGTGCAACATTTGCTTTAGAACGAACTTTTCCGTTGACTTGGAAAACAACTTCAATCTCATCTTCAACCAATGCAGCTTCATCATATGTTGGCCAAGGTACATAAGAAATTCCATCTTCGTTTCCTAAAATTGCCCAAAGTTCTTCGCCCAAATGTGGCGCAACAGGCG
Source organism: Enterococcus sp. C50 (assembly GCF_040887505.1). Classification (NCBI taxonomy): domain Bacteria; kingdom Bacillati; phylum Bacillota; class Bacilli; order Lactobacillales; family Enterococcaceae; genus Enterococcus; species Enterococcus sp. C50. The sequence goes on from NZ_JBFOFW010000012.1 coordinate 26,725, forward strand.
CTAACAATTGAACAAATCCTTCAACATACTCGTAAGGCAAGGCATCCGCTTTATACGCTTCGTTAACAAAGACCATTAATTGAGAAATAGCTGTGTTGAAATGCATGCTTGCATAGTCTTCTGTTACCTTTTTCACTGTTTGATTGTAAACTTTTGCTAGTTTGCCATCATTGATGGTTGTGATACGATCACGCATTTTATTGTTTTCATCCACGATCAGGCGCCATACACGATCCAAGAATTTACGGCTACCTTCTAGTCCGTTTTCGCTCCATGCAATCGAAGCATCTAAAGGTCCCATGAACATTTCATACATGCGTAATGTATCCGCACCATAAGCTTCAACTACGTCATCTGGATTTACAACATTTCCACGTGATTTTGACATTTTCTCATTGTTCTCGCCTAAGATCATTCCTTGGTTATACAATTTTTGGAATGGTTCTTTTGTTGGAACAACACCAATATCATACAGGAATTTATGCCAGAAGCGAACATATAATAAATGTAGCACTGCATGTTCAGCACCACCAACATAGATATCCACTGGCATCCAGCGTTCTAGTTTTTCATAGTTTGCTAATTCTTTTTTATTGTGTGGATCAATGTAGCGTAGGTAATACCAAGAACTCCCAGCCCATTGTGGCATCGTATTTGTTTCGCGACGACCTTTTTTACCTGTTTCTGGATCAACAACATTGACCCAATCAGTGATATTTGCTAATGGTGACTCACCAGTACCACTTGGTTTAATGTTATCTGTAATTGGCAAACGTAATGGTAATTCTTCTTCTGATAGTGCAGTTACTGTGCCGTCTTCCCAATGAATAATTGGAATTGGTTCTCCCCAATAACGTTGACGTGAGAACAACCAGTCGCGTAAACGGTAGCTAACTTCTTTTTTACCAAAACCATTTTCCTCAAGCCAGCTATTCATTTTAGCAATGGCTTCTTCTGTGTTCAAGCCATCTAAAAACTCAGAATTGATATGTGGGCCATCTTCTGTATGTGCTGCTTTTGAAAGATCGCCACCTTCAATAACTGGTTGGATTGGCAAATCAAACACTCTGGCAAATTCATAGTCACGCTCATCATGCGCAGGAACTGCCATGATCGCACCTGTTCCATAAGAAGCAAGTACATAATCAGCAATCCAAATTGGAATTTCTTTGCCATTGGCTGGATTAATTGCATACGCACCAGTAAAGACTCCTGTTTTTTCTTTGGCAAGATCTGTCCGCTTCAAATCAGATTTTTTCGCAGTTTCTTCAATATACGCTTCAACAGCTGCTTTTTGTTCTGGCGTCGTGATTTCACGAACCAAATCTAATTCTGGTGCTAAAACAGAATAAGTTGTTCCAAATAATGTATCGGGACGAGTTGTGAAGACTGTATAAGATTTATCTGTCCCAGCCACTTTGAATTCCACATTTGCCCCAACTGAGCGACCAATCCAGTTTCTTTGCATTTCTTTAATGCTTTCTGGCCAATCTACGGTTTCTAAATCGTCTAATAAGCGATCCGCATATGCAGTAATTTTCAACATCCATTGGCGCATCGGTTTACGCACGACGTCAAAGCCGCCACGTTCGCTCTTTCCATCAATAACTTCTTCATTTGAAATCACTGTTCCTAGTTCTGGAACCCAGTTCACAGCAACTTCTGCTTCATACGCTAACCCTTTTTCATATAATTTTGTAAAGATCCATTGTGTCCATTTGTAATACTCTGGATCTGTGGTATTCACTTCACGGTTCCAATCATAACTAAAGCCTAAAGAATTGATTTGACGACGGAACGTTTCAATATTTTTCTTCGTGAATTCTGCAGGATCATTCCCAGTATCTAATGCGTACTGCTCTGCTGGAAGTCCAAATGCATCCCACCCCATTGGATGCAACACATTGAAACCTTGACTACGTTTCACACGTGAAAGAATATCTGTTGCAGTATATCCTTCTGGATGTCCCACATGTAATCCTTGACCAGATGGATACGGAAACATATCTAGTGCGTAAAATTTTGGTTTTTGTGGATCATCTTGGGTATTAAATGTGTGATTTTTCGCCCAATATTTTTGCCATTTTTTTTCAATTTCTTTATGGTTATAACTCATTTTCTGTCCCCCTGCATTTTTTTCGTTGAAAGTAAGTTACTTTCCTCATTGTTTTTTTCGTTCTACCGATAAAAAACAAAAAAGTCCTATAAAAAGATTGCTCTTTTTATAGGACGTAATCTACGTGGTACCACCTAATTTTTACCTTTTCCATTGGAAATAGGCCTCAAACGTTGTAACGGTCGTCACCGCCATTGCTTACTTTTATTTTCAGCAAAGGCAACTCAAAGGCGAGTTCAAAAGCGTCCGTACACATTTTCACCAACCATGTGCTCTCTAAAACTTCCAACTTTTTACTAATTCCTTTTCAAGTGTTGCTTATTTAAGTAGATTCATAGTAACAAATATCTTCAGTAAGTTCAAATAGTATTTGACAAAATTTTTAGATTTATTTTGCAACTATCACACTTTGACCTGGATAAATGAAATTGTCTTTAATATTATTCCACTCAATGAATTGCGCCATTGATAAATTGTGATCGTTGGCAACACTCCAAACAGACTCGCCGGCTTTTACTGTGTACTTTTTAGTCCCAGAGTTAGTAGTAGGCGCTGTTGTTTGTCCTGATCCTTTTTTCACAATGACTTTTTGGCCTGGATAAATGAAATTATTTTTTATGTTGTTCCACTCAATGAATTGTTCCATAGTAATGTTGTTTTTGTTTGCTACACCCCAGACAGATTCGCCTGCCTTCACCGTGTACAGCGTATCTCCACTGGTACTTGTGCTTGTCGTTGGTTTCGCATTATTTGAAGAAGTAGTTGTATTCGCTGCGTTATTTCCAGTCGTAGCTGTTGCATTCCCACTTGCTGAATTAGTCGATGCAGTAGAACCACCCTTGATAATCAATTTTTGCCCCGGATAAATGAAATTATTTTGAATATTATTCCATTCAATCAATTGTGCCATGGTAATGTTGTTTTTGTTTGCTACGCCCCAAACAGATTCGCCTGCCTTCACCGTGTAAGTGGAAGAAGTTGTTGTTTCTGCTGAAGAGCTGGTCGAATTACTATTATTCGTAGTAGCATTATTGTTGGTTGTCGCACTACTTGATGTCCCATTCTTCACAATCAGTTTTTGCCCTGGATAAATGAAGTTATTCGAGATTTTATTCCATTGGATAAGTTGTGCCATCGTGATTCCGTGGGCATTTGCCACGCCCCAGACAGAATCACCCGCTTTAACCGTATAAGAACCAGTCGATGCACTTGCATTACCTGATTGATTTGTATTCGCATTTGAATTTGATGAACCTGGATTTGTCGTTGTGCCAGTTGTACCATTAGAAACAACTAATTGTTGACCTGGATAAACAAAATTATTTTTGATATTGTTCCATTGGATCAATTGATTCATTGTAATCCCATGTGCATTTGAGATGCCCCAAACAGAATCACCTGATTTAACGGTATATTTCGAACCATTACTTGGTTGTGTATTCGTTGTATTACTGTTACCAGAAGAGTTCGTATTACTTCCAGAATTATTTGTTGATGAACCTGTTGATTGTTTCCCTTTGATTGTTAAACGTTGACCTGGGTAAACAAAATTATTTTTGATATTGTTCCAATCAATCAATTGCGCCATGGTAATTCCATGCGCATTCGCAATACCCCAGACAGAATCACCTGATTTGACAGTATACGTTGATGTGGTGGTTGTAGAACCATTATCAGTTGGTGTCGTCACAGAATTATTTGAGCCTGTTCCTGTATTCACCCCACTGCCTGAACCAGTTGTAGCACCACCACCCGCATTACCAGTTGCAGGTGTATCGTATTTGGTTAATCCATAAGTTACGATAATATTATTTAATTTTGTTGAATACGTTGGATCTGTCGCATAGCGACCAGTTAATGCTGCAGTAGCTTCTGTGTAAGACTTGGTATTACTTTTCCAAGTACCAGCATAATAGTAGCCATTGCCAAAAGAAGTATTGCGCAATACATAAGCATTATCACTAAATGATTCTGCAAAAGTTGGGTAATGACGGAAAGGTTCTTTTTTCGTTACCCATTTATTATTTAAATATTCTAATGTATTCATATAAACAGTTTGACCTTGGTAACTGCCTTTGATTCCAAATAAATTGTGATAAGGTGATTGTGACAACGCACTACTTCCCCAGCCGCTTTCAACAACTGCTTGGGCAATCATAACCGAAGCGTATAAATCATTTGCTTGGGCAATAGGTTGCGCATAAGTTGAGATTTCCGCAATAAATGCTGAAGTATTGATTCTTGCACCAACTTGAGCAGGTAGCTCATTTGCGGCTACAGGAACTGGTTGAATCAACGGTGCCGCAACAGAACAACCAACCATTGCAGTACCAACTGCTGCTACTCCACGTTTTGCATTTCTAAAACGTTTCTTTTCTTCTTGGCGTCTCCGCTCTTTTCTTCCGATCGTTGCCTTCTCCATTTTCTATCCTCCGCATCCATTTTTCAGTTACTATAAGTATAACTTTTCTTAAACTACATTAAAAGTTCTTTAAACTCTTTGTTATCCTTTGTAATCTGTATGTAATTTTATGTAATACCCAATCATTTGAGTTCATAAAAGTCTTGATAGCTCTACGTTGCAGAAACTAATGACTTTTTAAAATCATTAGTTTTTATTTCAGAAATATTACTAAATCTTTTCGTCAGCATTACGCCAGAGCCTATCATCAAAATTTCATCAGTTTTTCATTTCGTTTCTCCGAGCAAAAAATCTAGCAACTAAAAAAATGCTATAATGATTTCATTAGATTAAGGAGGCATTTTATGAAACAAAACACGACGTTTCGAGTTACAGCGAGTATTTTTCTTGTACTTTTCTTAACTCTTAGTTATTTTGTAAAATTTCATTTATCACAGCTTCATGGCTTCGATCAATTCTTCACTTCAATTATTCGAGCACCACTGCCACATTGGAATACGTATCAAATGATGGTTACAAAATTAGGAAACCCGTTAACCGTCATTTCTATTTTTGTTTGCTTGATTTTTTTCTTGTGGATCAAAAAGAAACATGTCGAACTGATTTGGTTAACAACTAATTTTATTTTGATTGCTGGAATTACTAATCCATTGATTAAATTATTTTTTATGCGTGATCGCCCAACCTTACCACACTTAGTTAGTGAATCAAGCTATAGCTTCCCTAGTGGGCATTCGACAGGGAGCATGATTTTGTATGGCACCTTGATTTTCTTATTACCTCATTTGATAAACAATAAAACAGTGCGATTTTTGTTGCAATTTATCTTAGGATTGATTATTTTAAGTGTTGGTATTAGCCGAATTTATTTAGGCGTACACTTTCCAAGCGATGTTTTAGGTGGTTACTTATTAGGATTAACTTGGTTATGTTACACTTATCCAATTTATTTGAAAAAGAAGGAATCAATTACCTAACAAGGGAAAAGAAAGAAGGAATTTAAATGGAATTTCCTTATGCAGAAGGAAATAAACGTTATCATTCATGGAATTATGCTTTGCGCAATGAATTTGGTGGCAAAATTTTCAAAGTGCCTATCGACGGTGGCTTCGATTGTCCTAACCGTGACGGTACGGTAGCTCATGGTGGTTGTACTTTTTGTAGTGTTTCTGGGTCGGGAGACATGATTGTTGCGCCTGAAGATCCGCTGCCTATTCAATTTCATAAAGAGATTGATATGATGCATCAAAAATGGCCACATGTACAACAATACATCGTTTATTTTCAAAATTTCACTAATACACATGCACCTGTTGAAGTGATTCGAGAACGTTTTGAACAAGTTATCAATCTTCCTGGCGTTGTTGGACTTTCGATTGGTACACGACCAGATTGCTTGCCAGATGAAGTGGTTGATTATCTAGCCGAATTAAATACTCGTCTCTATCTTTGGGTGGAACTCGGCCTGCAAACGACTTTTGAGGAAACTTCGACTTCAATCAATCGTGCACACGATTATCAAACTTATCTAGACGGCGTAAGTAAACTACGCAAACACAACATTCGTGTATGTACGCACCTCATCAATGGCTTACCTGGAGAATCTTTAGAGATGATGCGTGAAAACGTTCGCCGAACAATCTTAGATTCTGACATTCAAGGAATTAAGCTGCACCTCATGCACTTAATGCGTAAAACCCGCATGCTGCGTGATTATCATGAGGGTCGCCTTCAGCTAATGAGTCAACAAGACTATGTTCATGTAATCTGTGATCAGCTAGAGATGATTCCTCAAGAAATCATTATTCATCGTTTAACTGGTGATGCACCCTGGGATTCACTAATTGGACCAATGTGGAGCTTGAAAAAATGGGAAGTCTTGAATGCAATTGATGAAGAATTAATTCGTCGTGATAGCTACCAAGGAAAATTCAACGTTCGAACAAAGGAGCTCATATAAATGCTACAAACAGCGCTTCATTTTAGCCACACCTTATTAAAAGAAATTTTGCAACCCGGTGATCAAGTGGTTGATGCGACAATGGGAAATGGTTACGACACCGTTTTTATGGCTGAGTTGATTGGTAAAACAGGACATGTTTATAGTTTTGATATCCAACAACAAGCTATTGATTCCACTCAGGAAAAATTGAAAGCAGCCAACTTAACAGAGCGCACTACTTTATTTTTACAAGGTCATGAAACCCTTGGCCAAGTAATTTCAATTAATCAGCCAATCAAAGCAGGTATTTTTAATTTGGGCTATCTTCCACAAAGCGACAAAGAAATTATCACTTTGCCACAAACAACTAAGCAAGCAATGGAAGAGATCTTAGCGCGTCTAGTTCCAAAAGGTCGATTGATTTTAGTTGTTTACTACGGACATGCGGGTGGAGAAAATGAACTTGACATGGTTCAAGAATTTTGCCAACAATTGTCACAGGAGCAATACAACGTTTTAACTTATCAATTTATCAATCAAAAAAATCAGCCACCCATCCTTTATTGCATTGAGAAAAAGAAGAAAAAAAGAGAGTTCAGCTAAAAATAGCTGTACTCTCTTTTTGTATGGCCTCTAGCTGTCAAAAATAGTTATACTTTCATTCCTTCTTACTCAAACACAAATTGATTGTGGTAAAGTTCAGCATAGAATCCGTCTTCTGCTAGCAATTCATGATGATTGCCCTCTTCAATTACTACTCCATCACGTAAAACAACAATGCGATCGGCATTCAAAATGGTTTTGAGACGATGCGCGATAACAAAGCTTGTACGCCCTTTGATTGCTTCATCCATTGCTTTTTGGATTCTTGCTTCTGTAACAGTATCAACATTACTTGTTGCTTCATCCAAAATCAACAAACTTGGTTCCGTAATAATTGTTCGTGCGATACTAATCAATTGTTTCTGTCCTGTACTAAATAAATTATTTTCTTCTGAGACTTCCGTTTCATATCCTTTTTCTAACGACATGATAAAGTCATGGATATTGGCTTGTTTCGCTGCATTGATGACCTCTTCATCCGTTGCCTCTGGTTTACCAAACGTAATATTGTCGCGAATCGTTCCAGAAAACAATACAGATTCCTGTAACACGATCCCCACATGTTTACGTAACATATCTAAATCAAATTCACGAATATCTGTACCATCAATCATAACAGATCCATCATTGACATCATAAAAACGATTCAATAAGTTCATAATCGTTGTCTTACCAGAACCAGTTGGACCAACTAAAGCGACCATTTCGCCTTTGTTTACCTTAATCGAAACATCCTTCAAAACTAAATTATCTGGTTTGTAACCAAAATCAACATGCTTTAATGCTAATTCTTGTTCCACACCATCAAATGCTTTCCCATCAACTGGTTTGACTTCTTCTGGTTCATCAAACATTTCATTTAATCTTCTAGCACCTGTAATTGCTAATTGGATCATGCTGTAGCCAGAAGAAATTTGCATCAATGGTTGATAATATTGTTGTGAATATTGAACAAAAGTTACTACTAATCCTAATGCAACTGAACGTTCTAAATCACCATTTAAAGCTAACCAACCACCAAAGAAAATGACGATTGCCGTGTTAACCAACGACATTCCTTGCATCATTGGAAACAGTAAACCTGAATACACTTGACCTTTATAAGTTGCTTTACGTACTGTTTGGTTATGTTCCAGAAAACCATCAATTGTTTCTTCTTGTAGCCCATTAGTGATGATTACACGTTGCCCACTGATTTTTTCATCCATATAACCATTCAATTTACCAACTTCATCCTGCTGTAAGTCAACATATTTTCGCGCTTTTTGAATGATAAATACCGCAATCAAGATGGCAACAGGAGTAGAAGCAATCGTTGCCCATGCCAACTCCACATTTTGACGAAACATCATAATTAAAATACCAATCATCAACACTGCATTCGTAATAACTTGAAGCAATGCTTGGTTCAAACTATTTTGGATATTATCCAAATCACTCGTAAAACGGCTTAAGATTTCACCATCTTGATGAGAATCAAAGAAGCGAATCGTCAATTTTTCAAGTTTATTAAACAAACCAATACGCATTCTATTCGTTGATTTTCCAACTACTTGCGTAAATAAAATACTATAAATAAAGTTTGCAGCACTAGCTAAAACATAAAAAATCAACAATTTCCAAATAATATCAATGAATTTGCTCTTATCATCAACGCCTTGCATTAATCCTGTGACATAATTTGCTAACTCCTGAAAAGCTTCCCCAACAAATTGAGGAGCCTTCACTTGTAAGTAAGTAGCAATAATCACTGTCACAAAGATAAAGAAAAAGGAGAATTTATAACGTTTCAAATAATGATAGAAAAATTTACTTGCTTTAATTAAATCAGTCATTGATTACTCCTCCATTCCTTTTTGTGTTTCAAAAATTTCTTGATACACTTGATTACTTGCAACTAATTCTTCATGTGTACCTTCACCCACTAAGCGACCTTCATCTAATACTAGAATTCGATTTGCTTTGACCACAGACGCGATTTTTTGTGCAATAACGATTGTCGTCGTCTCTTTTAATTCGTGATTCAATGCTTCACGAACTAATTTTTCTGAACGAGCATCCAAGGCACTAGTACTGTCATCCAAAATCAAAATTTTAGGATCACCAATTACGCCACGAGCAATAGATAAGCGTTGCTTTTGCCCACCAGAAAAATTACTACTTCTTTCTTCAACAGGAGCTTCATAGCTCTCTGCTAATTTACTGATAAATTCTTGTGCTTGAGCAATTTTAGATGCACGCTCCATGTCTTTTTCTGTTGCGTCTTCTTTTCCTTGACGCAAATTTTGTGCAATTGTTCCAGAAAAGAGAATTGCTTTTTGTAAAACAAAGGAAACTGTTTTACGCAGACTTTTTTCATTCACCTTTTTCAAATCAACACCGCCAACTTCAACTGTTCCTTCTGTTGGATCGAATAGTCGAGGAATCAATTGTGCCAAAGTTGACTTACCTGCACCCGTTGCACCTACAATCCCAATCATTTCTCCGGGTTCAATCACAAAGCTAATATCTTTTAATGTATCTTCGTCATCACCAGGGTAACGGAAAGACACATGGTCAAACGTTACAGAGCCTGTTAATTCTTGTTCAGGTACATCAAGATAAGTTAAATCTGGTTCTGTATCCAAGATTTCTTTGATTCGTTTAAGTGAAACAGCAGCCCTTGAAGTCATCATCATCATCATGCCGCCAATAATGATTGCCATCATGATTTGCATCAAATAGTTCATAAATGAAGCTATTCCACCAATTAGGGTAGGATCATCTTTCGCCAAATCACTCACAAAGAAAATCGCACCCACTACTGCTAGATTGGCTGCCAACATGAAGGAAGGAATCATCACTGAAAACAAAGTTCCTACAATGATATTGTGCTCAGTTAACTCATCGCTCACTTTGGTAAATGTTTTTAGCTGGTTCTTTTCTTGGACAAACGATTTGACCACGCGAATTCCCATGAGATTTTCTTTTGCAATACTATTCACTTTGTCAATCAACTCTTGAATGATCATAAAGTGCTTACCCATTCTTGTAAAAGAAAGTCCAGTAATGATAACTACTGCAACAATCAATGCAACAATGATCCACCATAATTGAGGCATTGTCATCATCGCTAAAATAAATGCACCAATAAATAAAAATGGAATTCTAAAAAGTGATTGTAAAGAAATCATTACTAAATTTTGAATTTGCGTGATGTCATTCGTCAAACGAACAACCAAGTTTCCTGCAGAAAACTGCTCAATATTTCCAAATGAAAATGTTTGAATTTTTCGAAATGCTTCTTCTCGAATATCCGCACTTACACCTTGCGCTACTCTAGCGGAAAAAATCGTATTTGTCACGCCTGCAAGCAGTCCTAGGACAGCCAAGCCAATCAGATAGATACCAATTGTTTTCATTTCATCGTTATCTTCTGTAATAATAGCTTCAAGTACTTGTTGTAATAGTTTTGGTTGCCACAACGTAGCCGCAACCATAATCCCTACGGAAACCAATGAAATAAAGACAGCCATTTTATACTTCTTCGCATGTCTTAAAATTAGATTCATGTGTTATATACACCCCTTTAGTTAAATTGACAGCCTCTCTTTAACACTGTAAAATAAGACCGCATAACAATTTACCATGTTTAAAAAAATAATGCAATACAAGAGGTCGATTAAATGGAACCCAAGCTTTCCCAAAAAGTAATTATTCAAAATGCCTTTGCAATTTTAGCAGAAAAAAAGGAATTCTCCGCTCTTTCTATGCGTAATCTAGCAAAAAAACTAGACGTCCAGGCACCTGCACTTTATTGGTATTTCAAAAATAAACAACAGCTCTTGCAAAAAATGGCAGAAACAATTGAAGAGACGTTAGTCGTTCCCAACGAAACGTTGCCATGGAAGCAACAACTTTTACAGTTTATGGAAAACTATTATGATCTTTATTCTCAGTTTCCTTGTGCTGCTGAAATCGAAATTCATACTGTTCCAGCATTTCCTAGTCGACTGGAACATTTAGAAACGATGATTCAATTACTCATCAAGCAAAACTTTTCATTACAACAAAGTCATCAAGCAATCTCAGCTTTGCATAATTTATTAATTGGTCAATTAATGGATTACCAACAGGAACAAAAACTACGGCATGAAGTAATGAATGGTAATGAGCTATTAAAAGAATCTGTTATATATATGCGTACTTATGTTCAAGAACATCAGTTAACTGGTTTGATTGAAGATATTCATGCCCATCGTACTTCCGATAATAAACAAGAGTTCCTTAATAATGTGGCCATTTACCTAGCTGGTCTTGAATATAGCAAAACTTTACAATAAAAAAGCAAGCCAGTAATGTAGTGGGCACCACATTACTGACTTGCTCTTTTTTATTGTCCTTCAAATAACCAAACAAACGCACGTTGGATCCATTCATCCCAAAAAATCCAGTTATGCTCACCTGGTCCATGTTCAAACGTAACAGCTAACCCATTTTCTTTGATTACCTCAGCCATCTCCTGATTAGCAGTAAACAAAAAATCAGATTCTCCGCAAGCCAAAAAGATTCGTGGTACTTGTTTACCACTAGTCACTAACTTATCCAATAAAAATTTTGGATCATTTACCGACCCTTCAATTTGATCTAGTGGTCCAAAGATTCCTTCCCAGAAAGACTGCTTTCGAATCTTTAGTAAATCATCCATTCGGTTCCCCACAGAAACTGCTCCAGATAATGAAATCACTGCTGCAAAATTTTCAGGTTTGGCTAATCCCAATTTTAATGCGCCGTAGCCTCCCATCGATAACCCAGCAGCATATGTTTTCTCTCTTTTTGTTGTCAACTGTGGAAATAATTCATGACAAATAGCTGGCAGCTCTTCTGAAATGAACGTCCAATAATTCATGTCGTATGTCGTATCTGTGTACCAGCCTAAATCCGTTGACGGCATAATCACAGCCAAACCATAATCTGCAGCATAACGTTCAATAGATGATCGACGCTCCCAGACACTATGGTTACCACCCATCCCATGTAATAAATACAGCACCGGGATATCTGTGTTTTTTTGCTGCGTACTTGTGCCAATTATTTTCTTCGTTTGCTGTGGAAGAATAACATTTAGGTTAACTTCCATTTCTAATATATTGGAATAGATATTCGCTTGGATAAATGCCAATTTTTTCGCCTACCTTCTTTAACTTTCTATTATTCTACCACTTTTAATGCGTACAAAGAATGTTAAAGCTAAGGCAAGAACGACTAGAAGCAAACCAGCAAAATAAACGCTGTGTAATCCATCATATAAAATTTCTCTTAATGGAACTAATAATGTGGCATCAATTTGCTTAGCAGTCTGAGGATTCACTAATTTATTCATGATATCGGCATCATCAGTTAGTTGTTTCGCTGCTAATTCTCTCTGAGTAACTGCGTTCATCAATAAACCAAAAACTGCCACCATAACTGTTTGACCAATTGTTCGCACCAACGTATTAAATGAAGTTGCCACACCTAATTGTTCATGTGGAACACTATTTTGAGCGCTAACAGTTGAAGTCGTCATCGTAATTCCCAATCCGACACCAATAATCGTTGAAATTGCAAAGAACCATAAAAAGTTACTTTCAAAAGGCATCAAGTATAACCACGTGCCACCAACAGTCGTAATCAACAATCCAATTCTTAACACCCAATGAGTTGACATTTGTGACATCCATCGACTCGCCAAAAACGATCCTACCATCCAAACAAGGGAAAGTGGCGCTAAAACTAATCCACCTATCGCAGCGTTCAAACCAAGAACACCTTGCATCCACATTGGAATATATACATCGATTCCCATCAAAAATCCACTTGCTAAAGCAGCAGCTAGATTGACAATCACAAACAATGGATTCTTAAACAATTCCAACATGATAACAGGATCTTTTGCACGCTTTTCTGCCCAGATAAAAAAGAAAAATAGTAAAACACTAACAATCAACAAACTAATAACAAACGTTGTAAATCCTTGATCACCTAGTAATTGAAACCCAAGTAACAAGGTCACTAATGTTGCCATCAGACTCAAACTTCCCAAAACATCCATTGGTTTTGCTTCACGTTCAATCGCTGGTTCATTTAAATAAATCCAAATCAGTATCATCAATCCAATACCAATTGGCACATTAATAAAGAAAATCCAGTGCCAACTAATCGTATCAACAATAAAACCGCCAGCCAAAGGACCAAACACACTAGCGATTCCCCATGCAGAACTGTTCAATCCTAATACTTTTGCACGCTTTTCTATTGAATATAAGTCACCAATAATTGTCAAAGCCACAGGCATCATTGCTCCCGCGCCCATCCCTTGCAATGCACGTGCTGCGATCAATCCAATCATTGTTTGAGATAACCCGCAGAACAGAGAACCAATAATAAAAAGTAATGTACCAAAAATAAAAATTGGCTTTCGACCAATTTTATCAGCTAGTTTCCCATAAATTGGTGTCAACATGGCATTTGTTAATAAATAAATTGAAAATACCCAATTCATTATTTCCATTCCATGTAGTGAACCAACGATTGTTGGCATTGCTGTTGTTACAATTGTGCCTTCAATAGCCGTCATAAATGTAGCAATAAATACACCTATTGTTACCAACGTTACATTTGTTTCTTTTTTCATTTTTTTCCTCCCCATATTCAATTGTCAAAAATAAAATCTATTTAAACAAGAATGATTTCAGATAATTCAGCGAATAAAACCATAAAAAAAAGCAGAACGACTATCTTAAAGATAATCGTTCCAGCATTTTTTATTACTTACTTAAAGTTGCTTTCAATGCTTCTACTTTATCTGTACGTTCCCAAGGCAAATCAACATCCGTACGTCCAAAGTGCCCATAAGCAGCTGTTTGTCTATAAATTGGACGACGTAGGTCAAGCATTTCGATAATACCAGCTGGGCGAAGGTCAAAGTTTTCTCTTACTGCAGCAATCAAATCTTCTTCCGGTAGCGTTCCAGTGCCGAAAGTATTGATTGAAATCGATACAGGTTGTGCAACACCAATCGCATAAGCTAATTGAACTTCAACTTTTCTTGCAAGACCTGCAGCAACAATATTTTTTGCAATATAACGTGCAGCATAACTTGCAGAACGGTCAACTTTTGTTGCATCTTTCCCAGAAAACGCACCGCCACCGTGGCGAGCATAACCACCATAAGTATCAACGATGATTTTTCTTCCTGTTAAGCCAGCATCCCCTTGAGGACCTCCGATAACAAAGCGACCAGTAGGATTGATATAATATTTAGTCTTATCATCTAATAGCTCTGCCGGAATAACTTCCTTAATAACTTTTTCAATTACATCTTTATGAATTGTTTCATTATCCACTGCATCATCATGTTGTGTCGAAATAACGATTGTGTCAACACGTTCAGGCTGACCATCTTCTCCGTACTCTACAGTAACTTGTGATTTCGCATCTGGACGTAAATAAGTTAATTCGTTAGATTTACGTAATTCTGCAAGGCGTCGAACTAAGCGATGGCTTAAAGCAATTGGTAAAGGCATCAATTCTGGTGTCTCATCAACCGCAAATCCAAACATAAGTCCTTGGTCACCTGCACCAATCTCATCTAGCAAATCTTTTTGGTCTTCTTCGCGAATTTCTAACGCTTCATTTACACCTTGAGCAATATCTGGTGATTGTTCATCAATCGCTGCTAAAACGGCTACCGTATCTCCATCAAACCCAAATTTTGCACGAGTATAACCAATTTCTTTAATTGTTTCTCGTACAACTTTTTGAATATCTACATAAGCAGTAGTCGAAATTTCTCCAAATACTAAAACTAACCCGGTTGTTACGGATGTTTCGCAAGCAACGCGTGCCATTGGATCTTGTGCTAAAATTGCATCTAAAATTGCATCACTGATTTGATCAGCAACTTTATCTGGATGCCCTTCAGAAACAGATTCTGAGGTAAATAAATGTCTTTCTGTCATGGTGATTCCCCCTAGTTAAATTCGGTTACAAGGCATCTCCGTTCGTACGGATCCTCTCGGGAACTTGCAACGAAATCAGTATAGCAGATAAAGCAACTTTTCGCTCGCTTTTTCAAACATTTTTCATTAAAAATGAGAATTTATTATGGAACAACTTAACAATGAAATGTTTTTCTGTCTATATAGATAAAGAACTTAGCGCAGTTATCTTATAAGATAACTATGCTAAGTTCTTTGAAATCATTCTTTCGAAAAAAGAAAAAAAGATACTTATATAAAGTATCTTTTAGATGACCCGTACGGGATTCGAACCCGTGTTACCGCCGTGAAAGGGCGGTGTCTTAACCGCTTGACCAACGGGCCAATAAAATAAAAAATATTGAAACGGAGAAGGAGGGATTTGAACCCTCGCGCCGGTTTCCCGACCTACACCCTTAGCAGGGGCGCCTCTTCAGCCACTTGAGTACTTCCCCAAAACCAATAAGATTTTG
>NZ_JBFOFW010000013.1:0-35979 GCF_040887505.1 Enterococcus sp. C50
ACGAAATCACGTTTGCCCGTCCTTTTTTCATTTTTCTAAAATTGAAAGCAATTGTTTGATAAAATGTTGAATCTCTTCTTCTGTGTTCCCAAACCCAAAGCTAATTCGAATTGATTCTTTTAGAATTGGTGTGTCTTCACCATACATTGCTTCTAACACGTGGGAAGGTTCAATATTTCCTGCTGTACATGCTGATCCTGTTGAAATAGCAATTCCTCTAAGATCCAATTTCATGAGTAATAAGTCATTCGTCACACCAGGTAATCTTAAATTCAAAACATGAGGTAATTTATTCGCTAAGTCACCATTCACTTGATACTCAATTCCGTGATCTTCCAGCGCTGTTAAAATCATTTGTTGGAATTTTTGGTATTTCTCACTTCTAGCTTGACGTTCTTCTTCATCTAAAATCGTTGCAGCTGTTGCCATCCCCCAGATACCTGCTAGATTTTCTGTTCCTGCGCGTCGTTTTTCTTCTTGTTCTCCACCTAAAAGTAGGGCTGGAATCACCACACCGTCACGTTTGTACAAGAACCCAACACCTTTTGGTCCATTGATTTTATGTGCAGAAACACTCAACAAATCAAGGCCCAAAGCTTCCGGACGAATCGTTTGGTTTCCGTAGGCTTGGACAGCGTCGGTGTGAAAATACGCAGGATGCTCTGCCAATAATTCACCGATTTCCTTGATAGGCATTAAATTTCCAATTTCATTATTTCCATACATAATCGAAACTAAAATCGTATCTTCACGCAATGCTTGTTGAAAGTCAGCGATTGAAAGATTCCCATTTTCATCAACAGGTAAATAAGTGACTTCAAACCCTTGCGTTTCCAAATATTTCATCGTATTCAATACTGCAGGATGTTCGATTGCAGTGGTAATCAGATGTTTGCCTTCACTTTGTCTTGCAAAAGCTGTTTCAAGTATTGCTGTATTATCGCCTTCAGTTCCACCACTATTAAAAATAATTTCATGCGATTTCACCTGTAATGTATCAGCAATCATTTGACGTGCTGTTTCAAGTTTTTCATGTGCTACTCTTCCGAATCCATGAATGCTTGAAGGATTTCCAAATGTTTCATTCATAATATCAGTCATTGCTTTGATTACTTGAGGATGCATTGGTGTCGTCGCCGCATGATCCAAATAAATTTTTTCCACCTTGTTTCATCCTTTCCACTTATAACTAGGCACATTCTAGCACAGAATAGCTTACTTACCAAAAATAACTCCTTCATTCCTCAGAAAAAAGTAAGCAACTTGCTGAGTAAAAAAAACGAATAGCTCCTCCCACAACTTGAGGAAACTACTCGCTTTTCTCACTTTTTGATTAGCAACCTTTCGATTGGTTAGTCAAAAGCTTTTTCTTCTAACTTGAATAATGGACTCATCGGTGTGTTTTCGTGAATTCGTTTCACAGCTTCACCCATCAGTTCAGAACAAGTAATAATCGTCAAGTTTTCTGGATGGAATTCGTCCTTTGTCCAAACAGAATCAGTGATACAGATATCTTTGATTGGTGCTCCGTCTAGAATGGATTTTGCAGGTACTGAAAGTAACCCATGAGAGGCACAAGCATAAACATCTTTCGCACCATTTTCTTTCAAGACATTTGCAGCGCGTGCAAATGTAGCACCTGTGTTTAAGATATCATCTACCATAATGCATGTTTTCCCTTCAACATCACCAATCACATAGCCGCTATCTAAGTCAGCATCATCTGCGTGATCAACGATTGCCAAAGTACTATCTAAGTATTCAGAAAGACTACGCGCACGTTGGACTCCACTATTTTTTGGCGACACAACAACGATGTCATCACCTGTTAAGCCAAGTTCGCGATAGTAATGTGCAAAAAGTGGCATCGTGAATAAATTATCTACAGGAATATCAAAGAATCCTTGTACTTGAACCGTGTGTAAATCCAATGTTAAAACACGTGTTGCTCCAGCTTCTTCAATTAAATTAGCAATCAGTTTTGCTGTAATTGGTTCATGAGGCTTCGCTGTACGGTCTTGACGTGCGTATCCATAATAAGGCAAAACAACGTTAATCGTTTTAGCACTTGCACGTTTCATTGCATCAATCATTATCAATAGTTCCATATAATAATCATTCACCGGCGCATTCGTTGATTGAACGATGTAAACATGATCGCCACGAATACTTTCTTCAATATTGATTGCGATTTCGCCATCACTAAATTGTTTTACCACACTTTTTCCTAGTTCTGTCCCAAACACTTTTGCAATTTTTTCAGCTAATGGACGATTTCCATTCAAGCTAAAAATTTTCAGCGTGTCATCCTGATACTTTTTACTCATGTAGGCCTCCCTAAAACTTCTATTCCACGTTAGTTTAACATACTTTCAACATATTTTCTGGTAATTTCAGCAAATTGTTACGAAAGTGAAACAGTTCCATTTGTCCAGCTTACTGGAATGATTTTTTTCGCATTTCCCCAATTATCATGTACCTTGTAATAACGTTCTCCTGTTGTTGATTCAAAATATGCGTAAGCCACCACCCAATGATTTCCGTAGGTACTTCCTAATCCTTTCAACAAACCAACTAACACTGGTTTTCCTTGCCGAATTCGTTTGGTTGCACGTTGCCATGACCCAAGCAAGGTTCCTCTAGCGCGCTGCGCTTCTCCCATTGCTTTTAAAAATCGAGAGAGTCCCTGACTAACTTGTAACGGGATTGTCGGCATTCCTAGTGGTTGGATATAGGCACGTAACAAATCAATTAGTACAGATTCATCTGGACTATCTTTGACACGAATTCGTTCCGGCAATGTGAACTCTTGTCGATAATCTTGATAATAAGCTAACAAAACTGCCGTCGCGTAAGTACCACATAAGTAGCCAGATGGCGTTTTCCAGTTCTGGTACTTTTCAAAACGTTCTTCTGGCAAACCAACCCACTGCTCTTTCATCATTTGATTGGTTGTTTCAGCTAAAGAAAACTCTTTCATTTCTGATTTCAGTTGTCTTCGCCTCCTTTTTTTCATTATAATAGATGACAACTAAAAAACAAATGACTTTGATTTTTCATTTCTCACAAAAAAATTGACAAACACCATAGTATTTGTTTAAAAAAACTTTTTGTTAGATAATGAATTCACGAGAAAAAAGGAGTGACTGATGAATGAATAAAGAACGATTGAAACAAGATTTCTTTGAAGCAGTCAATGAAGAATGGCTAAAGACAGCAAAAATTCCTGCTGATAAACCTGCTACAGGTGGATTTCAAGATTTAGTTGAAGGAATCGACCAGCTTTTGATGGGCGAAGTAGACAATTTACTCGCACATCCCGAAAAAGTTTCTTCCGAAAAAATGAAAAACTTTCTAGCCTACTATCAGCTAGCAAATGATTACTCCAAACGAAATGACTTAGGCGCAACACCGCTTTTACCTTTATTGGAAAAAATCGAAGCCATCAATTCTTATTCTGATTTAAATGCGTTGTTTCCTGACTGGACACTGGAAGGATTTGCATTGCCATTCACAGTTGATGTTGATGCAGATATGAAAAACGCGCAAACAAATGCTTATTTTGCTTATTCACCTTCTTTATTTCTACCCGACAAAACGTATTACACACCTGAACATCCAAACGGCGCACAGCTTTTATCTGTATTCTTTGACATGATGGTTCAGTTACTAGAGCTTACTGGTAAAGAAAAACAGCATGCTGAATCAATCGTGGAACAAGCCATTCAATTTGACAAACTGATTGCTCCACATGTTAAGAGTGCGGAAGAAAATGCAGATTACAGCAAAATGTATAACCCAAAATCATTTGAAACTTTTGTCGGTTACAGCGAAAAATTAGACCTAGAAAAATTAACGATTGGTTTGATTGGGACACAACCAGATAAAGTAATCGTAACGGATCCCGTTTACTTTGAACATTTGGATGAATTACTCACCGATGCGCATTTTTCATTATTGAAGAGCTGGTTATTTGTTAAAACCGTTCGTTCATTGAGTGGTTATCTTTCCGAAGACTTTCGACAAATCGGCAGCATCTATTCCCGTACACTTTCTGGTGCTGATGAAGCAATGCCACAAAAGAAAGCAGCCTTCTATTTAGCTTCTGGGCAATTCGATCAAGTCGTAGGTGATTATTACGGCAAAAAATATTTTGGTGAAGCGGCTAAAAAAGATGTTGAACAAATGGTACAAAAGATGATTGCTGTTTATCAAAAACGATTAGAAGAAAACAATTGGCTTAGTGATGAAACACGCGAAAAAGCCATTATTAAATTAAACAAATTAGGTATTCAAGTTGGTTATCCTGAGAAAATCCCAGCGATTTTTGATCAATTCCAAACAGTATCCTCTGAAGAAGGAGGCTCTTTACTTTCAAATGCCTTCGATTTTAGTAAAAAAGTACTGATTGACCGTTTCAGCAAATGGAACAAACCTGTTGATCGAACAGAATGGGAAATGAGCGCTGACACAGTCAATGCTTATTATCATCCATTTAGAAATATCATTGTTTTCCCAGCAGCAATTTTACAAGCACCTTTTTACAGTTTGGATCAATCGAGCTCTGCAAACTTTGGTGGAATTGGTGCTGTCATCGCACACGAAATCTCACATGCTTTTGATAATAACGGCGCACTTTTTGATGAGTATGGGAATTTAAACAACTGGTGGACAGATGAAGACTTAGCTCATTTCCAAGAAAAAGCAAAAGCCATGATTGCAGAGTTTGATGGAATTGAATTTGCAGAAGGTACCGTAAACGGAAAACTAACTGTTTCAGAAAACATCGCAGATGCAGGTGGGCTAAGCTGTGCCTTGGAAGCGGCTAAAGGTGAACCAGATCTTTCATTAGAAGCTTTCTTTGTTAACTGGGCAACCATTTGGCGCACCAAAGCAAAAAAAGAATACCAACAACTACTATTGCAAGTGGATGTTCATGCGCCAGCAAAGCTTCGCGCAAATATCCAACCACAAAATTTAGAAGAATTCTACACTACGTTTGATGTTACTCCAGATGATGCTATGTATCGTGTACCAGAAAAGCGTGTGCATATTTGGTAACATAGTGTACTAAAATTTCTGACTTTTGACTATTGATCACAAAAGAACGATCAAAAATGAGGACTGATAAATCAGCCCTCATTTTTTATTCCTATTTTTCTCTTGGTGAACGTAATTTTTTCATTATCCATTCAAAGCTGAATATTTTTTTACAACCTCTATCTACGGTCTTCCTCAAGTAATTCCTCGAAATAAACTCATAACTGTTCCAAAATAGGAAAGGCTATTTTGTCAGTTGCTCATTATTTTTTCGGGGCTGAACACTTGAAGCCACAACCTCTATTTGCGGTGTTCACAAAACAACTCCTCAAGATAGCTTGCATCCCCTACAAAATATGAGGAGCTATTTTGAGTGTCTGCCCACTATCTAGTCGGATCTGAACGTTTTGAGCCACAACCTTTATCCACGGTGTTCCCCAAGCAACTTCTTCGGCAATAAGTCCTTCTTTCATAAAAACATGAGGAACTGTTTTTAGAAAGAAATTCTTATTGCTTGAAGCTAAACGCTTGGAGCTACAACCTCTATCCACGGTGTTCCCAAGGCAGCTTCTTCGGCAATAAGTCCTTCTTTCATAAAAACATGAGGAACTGTTTTTAGAAAGAAATTCTTATTGCTTGAAGCTAAACGCCTTGTGCCACAACCTTTTAGACAATCGTTGCTCCCAACGTATTTTCAAAATGTCTGAGCGCCCATTCATGCCCCATTTCATCAAAGCTTGCCACAGCATCCTTGTAAATAAATAAGTTATAACCCAAATTATACGCATCAACAGCCGTATGCAAGACGCAAATATCTGTGCAAACACCTGTTAAATATAAGTCTGTAATCTTTCTTTCTCGCAAGCGAATATCTAAGTCTGTTCCACTAAAAGCAGAATAATGTCTTTTATCGATCCAGTAAATGTTTTCTTGTTCTTGGTATTTTTGATAAAGTGGCGCTAACGTCCCAAATAATTCTCGACCATCAGTTCCAATTACGTTATGAGGTGGAAACAAACGATTCTCTGGATGAAATACATCTTTTGGATCATGGGCATCAATTGCGAATACTACATATTCATTTTCCTCAATAAATTCACGGGTATGTGCTGTCATTGCTGTTTCAATTGCTTGTCCCGCAGCACCCGTCGTCAATTTCCCATCAGTTGCAACGAAGTCATTTGTATAATCAATTGACACTAATGCTTTCATGTGTTTCCTCCTTAAACGAGATGTTTAACAAATTGGATAACCATTTCTGCTGAACGTTTACCTGCATCTTCAATAAACTCATCGAATGTTTGTGTCGCTGAGTGATCTGCTGTATCGCTCATTGCGCGTACAATCAAGAATGGAATATTGAATTGACGTGCCGTTTGTCCTACAGCTGCCCCTTCCATCTCACAAGCCAATGCTTCTGGGAAGTTCGTCAAGATTTCTTGTACTTTTTTTGGAGAATCTACGAATGTATCCCCAGTTACAATCAAGCCTTCTTTTACATTTAAGTTGGTTGCGTTTGCTGCCTTCACCATTTCCGAACGTAAATAAGTACTTGCTTCATAATAAAGTGGCATTCCTGGTAATTGACCTGGTTCATAGCCAAATCCCGTTGCGTCTGCATCAAAATAGGCAACTTTATCTGAAACAACAATATCACCAACAGCTAAGCCTTCACCAATGCCACCGGCAGAACCAGTATTGATAACCATATTCACACCGTATTGTTGAATCAGTAAACTAGTTGTAATAGATGCCAATACTTTACCGATACCTGAGCGAACAACGATAACTTCATGTTTTCCTAGTGAGCCAGAAATGAATAATGCTCCTGCACGTTCCCAAGACAAAGGTTCACTTAAATTTTCTCGCAAAATTTTTACTTCTTCTTCCATTGCTCCGATAATACCGATTTTCATAAAAATTCCTTCTCTCTTAAATAAATATGATTGCCAAAATAACAACACAAAGCAACAAGATCACAATCGCTAATGCTTTCATCAAAAAAACATTCCACTTATGTGTTTTTTCTCGTTCACTTGTTCGAGTCTTCGTTACCTTTTGTTTCTTTTTACTTTCTTTACGATAAAAATTTGAGCTGTTAGCCGACTCTGGCTCACTCTGATTGTTTACCTGATAGTTGGTTTCATCAACTGGTTCTCTCAGTTGCTCTTCTTGTCGTTTTCGTAATTCTGAACGCGTAATCAGCGGTCCTTTGGCCATCAGCCGATCCCTCTACTTTCCTTTAGACAATAACGCCCAATACTGAATCGCAAAAATGGTTTTTGCATCGCAAATGACGCCTTCAGTCATTGCTTGTTTCGCCTCTGCCATTGTTAGCGCATAAAGTTCTAATACTTCATCTTCATCTTGCGCTAATGGATTCACAACTTTTTCTATGTTTGTTGCGTGATACACATGCAACAATTCATTAGCAAAACCTGGTGATAAATACATCGAGGTGATGTGGGTCATATCTTGTGCACGGTAGCCAGTTTCCTCTTCCAATTCTCTGCGTGCAGTTAATTCAGGTTCTTGTCCTTCTCCCGGATCAATTTTCCCAGCAGGAATTTCTAAAATCACTTTTTCTAGTGGTTTTCTAAACTGTTTGACTAACAATAAACGTTCTTGTTCATCAAAGGCGATGATTCCTACGCCACCCGGATGAAAAACTAATTCACGCTGAGCTATTTTTCCATCAGGTAAACGAACTTCATCTAAAGCGACATCAATAATTTTTCCATGAAAAATTTCTTTACGCGTCATTGTTTTTTCTTCAAATTGGTCATAATTCAGCATCCTGTTTCCTGCTTTCTTTTGTAATAATAACTGCTTTTTTTTATTTTTTCAATTTTCCTAGAAACTCCTTACTAGTTTACCATAGAAAAACCTTAGAATTTTCCTAAAATATGAAAATCCATCCTTAGCCCGATACTCTTTCTTAAGCTGGATATGCTAAAATAAAAGATGTAAACGGGAAATAAATCGAAACATCGATAGATACTCAATGGAAAGAATAATCTGGAGGGCATATTATGAAAAAACGAAAATGGCCATGGATTTTAGGAATCGGACTAATTCTGCTATTTGTTTCAAGCAGCGGAGATTCTTCGCTAATTAGTAGCTCAATCATTTTAGCCGGAATTTTATTGGTCTTATGGAAGCTATTTGGTTCTGGAAAAAATAAAAAACGTTCAAAAGAAATTCCTGAACTATCAGATGATTTAAAAGTTCACTATACAGAAGTTGGTATGACGCCAAGCGAAATTAATTTTTTTCGAGAAACAATGAATCACACAAAAACGCAAATCAATCGACTTCAAGTAAACTTAAATCAAACAGCAAAACTTAAAGCAATTGACCTACGTCACGACACCGTCAAAGCAGCCAAAGCACTCTTTAAAGAATTGGTCAAAGAGCCACATCGCTTACATGATGCTAGTCACTTTCTTTATACACATCTGCCAAACCTCATTGATTTGACGGATAAATATATCGAAATTAATAATCATGAAATCAAAAATAAGCAGACTTATGCAAAATTAGAAGAAAGTGCGCAGATCATCGATCAGGTTGCTAGCTTGATTGCGCAAGACTATCAACAATTTGTATCAGATGATTTAGATGACCTAGATTTAGAGATATCAGTTGCGAAACAAAACTTAAAACGTGATAATAGAAGAGAAGAAGACTAATCTTTTCTGAGTCACTCGAATAGTCAGCTAATGACTCGAAGCAGTTGCCGCTTTTTCGGTGTGCTTCGAGTTATTTTCAAACTTAGCTGTCAATTTCCGTCTCTCGGATTTTTTATACCATTTACCACAAGCCCTAAGGAGGAACTCAGATGGACAATAACAAGCCAAATGAACTAAAAAATGTTACACCTGTAGATAGTACGTTAGATGACCTATTAAACAATCCTTTTTCAACACCGACAGATACATTAACTCAAACGCAACAAGCAGAAATCAATGCTTTACAAGAGCAACAAGTCGCAACACGCTTGATTGATAAATTACCCCCAGAACGCCAGGAACAAGCAAAACAACTAGCTGGAAAGATTGATGCCACCGATGCACAATCAGTCATCAGTTATGGCTCTGCTGCGCAAACCAAACTAAGTGAATTTTCACAATCAATGCTGAATCATGTACAAGTACAAGACATTGGACCAGTTGGAGATTCTTTAACAGAATTGATGTATCGTTTACAAGAAGCAAATCCAGATGAGCTACGCGCTGGTGAAGGAAATATTTTCCAACGTGTTTTTGGTAAAGTAAAGCAATCTATTTATGAAGTAACTGCAAAATACCAAAAAATTGGTGCACAAATCGACAAAATTGCTGTTAAATTAGATAAAGAAAAAGATGGCCTACTAAAAGATAATTTAATGCTTGAACAGCTTTATCAAAAAAATAAAGACTATTTTGATGCGCTAAACATTTATATTGCCGCTGGGGAACTAAAAATGGAAGAGTTACAAACAACGACTATTCCTGAAGCAATGAAGAAAGCAGAAGAAACCGGCGATCAAATGGATGTCCAAATTGCTAACGACTACACCCAATTTTTAGATCGTTTAGATAAGCGTACCCACGATTTACGTTTAGCAAGACAAATCACGATTCAACAAGCACCACAAATTCGGCTGATTCAGAATACCAACCAAGCACTAGCAGAAAAAATTCAAGCTTCGGTTGCGACAGCGATTCCTTTATGGAAAAACCAAGTTGTCATTGCGTTGACGTTGCTTCGTCAAAAAGATGCTGTCACTGCGCAACGTCAAGTTTCTGAAACAACCAATGACTTGCTGAAGAAAAACTCAGAAATGTTGAAAATTTCTGCTATTGAAACGGCGAAAGAAAACGAACGAGGAATTGTGGACATCGAAACACTACAAAAAACACAAAATGATCTCGTTGAAACAATCCAAGAAACTTTACGTATCCAACAAGAAGGTAAAGAAAAACGTCGCCATGCAGAGCTTGAACTATCAAATATGGAAGAAGACTTGAAACAAAAATTACTTGATTTAACACAATAAAGTGACTAAAAAGGTTGCGGCACAAGGCGTTTAGCTTCAAGCAATAAGAATTTCTTTCTAAAAACAGTTCCTCATGTTTTTATGAAAGAAGGACTTATTGCCGAAGAAGCTGCCTTGGGAACAACCGTGGATAGAGGTTGTGGCTCCAAGCGGTCAGCTCCGAAAAATAAAAAGCAACTGGCAAAAATAGCTTTTCATATTTTTGGTCAGTTACAGATTATTTCGAGGAGTTGCTTGGGGAACACCGTGGATAGAGGTTGTGGCTCCAAGCGGTCAGCTCCGAAAAAATAAAAAGCAACTGGCAAAAATAGCTTTTCATATTTTTGATCAGTTACAGATTATTTCGAGGAGTTGCTTGGGGAACACCGTGGATAGAGGTTGTGGCTCCAAGCGGTCAGCTCCGAAAAAATAAAAAGCAACTGGCAAAAATAGCTTTTCATATTTTTGATCAGTTACAGATTATTTCGAGGAGTTGCTTGGGGAACACCGTGGATAGAGGTTGTGGTTCCATTAGCATCAATAAATAAGCCCAGAATTACTTCTGAAACACCATTTCTTTGAAAAAAAGAGGTTGTGACAAAATCATTGTCACAACCCCTTTTTCATTGTCATTTATTCAATTATTACTCGCCTTGTTGTTGATTCATAACGCTATTTTTATACCCGTAAGTAAAGTAGATAAGCAAGCCAATCACCATAACGATTGCAAAAACGATCCACGTAATCGTCTGTAAACGTAACATCAATACCACACAAGTCAAAATAGAAATCACCGGTAGAACTGGTACAAACGGCACTTTGAATTCTCCCGCTTTTGGTTGACCAAATTGCTTTCTTAATTTCAACAATCCTAAACTTACCAGAATCAAGTAAGTTAACGCTGTGATATTAGTTAATTCAGCTAAAATATCAAGTGGAAATGCCCCAGCAAAAAAGACTGCTACCACACCGGCTGTATAAGTTGCTTTTTTAGGTGTCCGATGTTTTTCGTCAATCTCCGTCATGTATTTTGGCAACAAACCATCTTTACTAATCGCAAATAACAATCTGGCTAAAGAATACATCATTGAAATCGTCACTGTTAATAACGTCAGTATCGCTCCGACTGCAATAATTGCTCCGACTGTATCATGGCCTACATAACGCATCGCAAATGCTACTGGATCACTCACACCTAATTCTGTAAATGGTACAATTCCTGTTAAAATCAACGTCACTACAATATATAAAACTGTCGCAATTAAAATCGAACCAATAATTCCTCTTGGAACATCTTTTTGTGGATTTTTCACTTCCTCAGCTGCCATTGCTACCGCATCAAAACCTAGAAAGGCAAAAAAGACTAGTGCCGCCCCATCTAACACACCTGAAAAACCAAATGGCGTAAACGGTGTCCAATTTGCAGGTTTTACAAAAAAGATTCCTACAACAATAAATAAAGCAATAATTCCAAATTTAACAAATACCATTACATTATTTAAACGCAAAGCTTTCTTTGCTTCCAATGAAACGATATAAGTTACAAACACAACAACTAAGATCGCAATTAGATCCAGATACGTACCCTTTCCAGGATTATATCCTCCGGTTAATGCTGTCGGTAATTCCACACCCAGACTAGCCAAAAATCCTTGAACATATCCAGACCAACCAGATGCAACTGATGATACAGCTAGTAAAAATTCGCCTATCAGCAACCAACCAGTCAACCATGCAATGAATTCCCCAAATACGACGTACAGATACGCATATGGCCCACCAAGTATTGGTACGCGTGATGCAAATTCAGCAAAACTTAGTCCTGATAGAATAACAACAACTGCCGCTAGAACGAACGAAAGTGACAGTGCTGGGCCTGCATTTTGATTGGCCGCAACTCCTGTCACTACAAATATTCCGGTTCCGATGATTGCACCAATACCTAGCATAATCAAATCCGTTGTTTTTAATTCTTTTTTCATACCACTCGTTTGATTGAGCTCGATCTTTTTCTTACGAAATAAATCCATTGAAGTTCCTCCCCATTTTAGGTTGGAAAACAGTAATTAAACTGTTTTCATATACCCTAAAAGGATACCACCTAAAATGACTAGAAGGCAACCAACAATCACGTAAACCATTTCTTTTTTGGTTTTGTGTTCGCCTAAAATGAAAATACCACCTAAAGTTGAGATGATGATTCCCATTTGTGATAAAGAAAACCCTACTGCTAAGCCTAGTGATTTAACTGTTAACAACATACAAATATTACCGATTCCCCAAAGTAAGCCAGAAATCATGTTTTTCCAAACAAATTGATCGATTTTAACTTTTTTAAAGGCAAAGAAACTTGCACCTAAAATCATCCCAACACTTTGTGGCAAGATAATTGACCATGCGTCAAGATGTGCCCAAGTAATGATAATCGTGTAGACGCCATAACCTAATGTTGAATAGATTAATGCTCTAAAACCCTTTCCAAAATCAAGCATTTTATTATCCGTGTTTACTTTTCCGTCCTCATCTTGGCGGGCAGTCAAATAAGCACCGCTTACAAGTAACGCTAAAGCAATAAAACCGTAAATAAAATCTTTTGTTTGCGTCCATTCATGGAAGAACACCGCGCCCGCAATCGTATTCAAAATCAATTGAAAACCAGTTGATAATGGCAAGCCAACAGATACACCCATAAATTTCATTCCATGGAATTGACCGTTTTGACCAACGCTCCACGCTAAACCAGATAAAAATCCGATCAAGAAAATCCAAGGGGTAATTACTGGATTTACTACAAAAAATAAGACTAAAGAAAACAAGAATGCACCTATGGTCATTCCTAAAGTTTGTTGATTGGCATCGCCACCAATTTTTCCGCTGACTAAGCCGATACTTCCCCAAGCAAGCATAGGGATTAATGCTATTAATATTTCCATAACTTTTCTCCTTTTATTTCACATGTAAAGAAACTTATCAGGGAAAACGTTAACAACACAAGCAAATTTTTTCTTTTCTAACGATTTTCTAACGTTCTTCATTGTAGAAATTTAAGGTTGGAAATAAAATAGTCATCGTTGTACCATGATTTTGGATTGAATCCGCGGTTAATTTCAGACCTAATTTTTCTGCCAGATTCTTTGCTAAATACAGACCTAAACCTGTTGAATGCTGCTGCGTCAAGCGGCCATTGACACCTGTGAAGCCCTTGTCAAAAATTCGTTTTACATCTTCAGTAGGGATACCAATTCCAGAATCTTTCACCGCTAAAGTTACTCCCTGAGCTGTTGTTTCGATTAAAATCATGATTTCTCCATGATTTGGTGTGTATTTGATTGCATTACTTAATAATTGTTTGAAAATAAATGCAACCCATTTCGCATCGGTTAATACCACGGCATCCTCGCCAATAATCTCATAATGGACTTGTTTTTGAATAAAATAATTGGCTTGACTGCGAATCACAGGTTGGATAATTCCTTTTAAGCTATACTCTTGGATTAAATAATCTCTCGAAAAACTATCTAAGCGTGCGTAGTATAACACTTGCTCAACATACTCATCAATTTTTGACAGCTCATTTTCTAATAACATATACTTTTTATCATCAATATCAAATTCAACCGAACGCACCAACAATTCTGAAGCTGCTAAAGGCACTTTGATTTCATGCACCCATGAATCAATGTAATCTTTTTGATCCTGTTGATTACTGATGGCTTGCTGCATCAGTTCTTGATGTTCTCGAATCAGTTGATTGATATATTCTTCAACTAGCTTCTCTTCTTCTGTATGACCGCCCTCTAAGTAACTTTGCAAAGGAGAATGTTCTTTCACGTTTGCCAAATGTGCCCACCAGCGACGTTTCCCGAGGTAACCACCTAATAAATAAAATGCTAAAAAAACACTTTGGATAACAGTCAGATAAGCAATCGTTTCCCAATCAACTACGATATTAGGCGCTAACCACATAACGAAAGCTGTCAATATCATGAAAAAAAGCCAGCCTAAAATTAAAGACCATTGATCTTTTAAATACCTAAAAAAATTCATTGGCTATTGTCCGCCCTTTCTAAGGAACAATATATCCTTGTCCAACTTTTGTTTCAATGTAGCCCATGATTCCGGCTTGTTCGATTTTTCTTCGCAAGCGATTGATATTCACGGTCAACGTATTGTCATCAACAAAACGTTCATCATCCCACAAAGCGCGCAATAACTTTTCACGACTTAAAATTTTCCCATGTTGCTTCATTAAAATAAATAATAATCGATATTCATTTTTACTTAGATCAATGATTTCTCCGTCAATTTCCATACTGCCATTATCAACGTTTAACGTGATGCCATTATGACTCATCATTTCACTAGACAGTTCCGTATAATTGTAAGATCGACGCAATAGCGCGTTGATCTT
The DNA here is from genome assembly GCF_040887505.1 of Enterococcus sp. C50. Lineage (NCBI taxonomy): Bacteria > Bacillati > Bacillota > Bacilli > Lactobacillales > Enterococcaceae > Enterococcus > Enterococcus sp. C50. The sequence goes on from NZ_JBFOFW010000013.1 coordinate 14,472, forward strand.
AGCAATCAACACGTCCACTTGAAATGGTTTGGTTACAAAATCATCTGCTCCCATATTCATTGCCATAATCATATCCATATTCGTATTACGGCTTGAGATAAAAATAATTGGTACTTTTGATACTTCGCGAATTTTTTGACACCAGTAATAACCATCGAAAACTGGAAGATTGATATCTAATAAAACTAATTGCGGTGCTTCTTCTTCAAAATCCGAAAAAACTTGATTAAAATCAGTTGTTCCAAACGTTTCAAATTGCCACTTTTCTAACTCTTCCATAATTAGCTGACGAATGACTTCTTCGTCTTCGACTACCATGATTTTTGCCATCGACTAATCCTCCCACTTTCTCTTCTTGCATCTACAATAGCAAACCCCACAGCCCATGACAACTGTGGTTTCCGTTTCTTTATAATTGATTATAAATGTTTGAACGATTAAAAAACAAAAAAACGTAAAAACTGACAGCTAAGTCAGCTCTTACGTTCAAATATTCTTACATTAATACTATTAAACAAGGTCTACTTGTACTTCGATATTTCCCTTAGTTGCTTTTGAATAAGGGCAAAATTCATGTGCATCATCAACTAATTTTCGTGCTTCTTCTTCACTAACACCTTCCACATGAGCTTCTAGAACAACACCAATTTGGTAGCCACCATCATCTAATGTGTAAAGTGAAACGCGTGCTTTAACTGTTGAATCAGCATCTAAGCCTGCTTCTTTGACCATGTGCTGTAATGCACCATTAAAACATGAAGCATATCCCGCTGCAAATAATTGTTCAGGATTTGTTCCCTCCGCATGGATTCCTGGTGGTGTGATCTTCATGTGCATTGAACCATTTGGTGCTTCGACTGAGCCTTCTCGCCCGCCATGGTTAATCATCGCTGTTTCGTATAATTTTTTCATTGTACTACTCCTTTCGACTTTCTTACTACACTTCTAGTGTAAGCCTATTGGAGACGTTTATTCAAAGAATCTGCTCATTCAAATGCTAAAATGCCATCTTCAACTAGTTTACCAAAAAACATAAAAATACCACTTGTAAATAACAACGTCATGTTTGTTCCAAAATAAATAGCTAATTTTTCTAGATAATCCTTAATTTTATTGATTTTAAGATACATATATACTAAAAAATTTACTCCATACACCAACACAGTCAAAAAAATAATCATACCTGTCATCATTTTTTCCTCCTCCATTACCAGAAAACGAACAAACTTCCCCACCTTTTGACTTCTTTCTTGCCCTAACTCAGATAGATCTTCCAGCCACTCAAGCTCGCTTTTAGAACGCTTTCATAAATAAGTCCTGCAAATAACTACCAAAAATTCAAGTTCACAATCTTTGTGTCAAAAACAGTTCTAGCTATTACTACTACTTATTATTTGACTTTGGCGTTATTCGCGCATACTTTCTAATTTTTCGGCGAATGCTTGTGCTTCACTTTCTGAACGACAAACGACGATAAATGTATCAAAGCCTGCAATTGTCGCTGCAACTTCTGGATAAGCAACTTCATCCAACCAGTTTGTTACCACATCTGCTCCATTTTTTTCAGTTAACACAACAACCATAAATTGGACTGTCTCAATTCGTAAAACTTCTCGCTTAACGGCAGAGCGCAAACGTTGCTCATTTAACGAAACGGATGGTTGACTAAAAAGAGAATAACGAACACGTTGCTCTTCGTCTTGAACCTTAATCACTTTCATTTCACGAATATCACGAGAAATTGTTGCTTGAGTTGCACTAACACCCGATTCCTCTAATCGTGCAAGCAACTCTTCTTGCGTGCTAATTGGATATTCTGTAATTATTTGGCGAATCAATGCCTGTCGTTGACTTTTTTTCATCCTGGACACCTCTCTCATCCATAATTATAACAAACTTACTCAATCATTTGCGTGTTTACTTTAGAAATTACTTCTGATTCGCCTATTTTTTTGCAATGCGCACACGTAAAATTGTTTTTCGTTTTTCTGGTGCCACTCTTCTAGGATCACTTAGATAGATTTCTTTATGCTCTTTGGATACTCGATAATAGCCTTCTTCTTCAAGAAAAGCGGTTAATTTTTCAAAACTCTCCTGCTCCTCATCATAAGAACCAATGTGTAAAATTTGTCCAACTACCCCTTCTTCAATCGCCTCGAATTGTAATTGTGTAAGCAAATCTTCGGGAATTTTTTTTGCCGAACGCTCAATTGCAAGCTGGGCAATCTCTGGTGTCACGAAATCAGGTTGTTTAATCATCAATTGATAAGCAAAATGGTCTTTTAGCATCACTTTTTCCTGCAAATACTTTTCTTGTAATCCCCATTGACCTTCTAATGGATAGACAGTATAGGGTTGATAACCAGGAATGTTCCAATTATTTTTCGGTGACATTTTAATTGCATAACTCACTGGATATAATGTCCCAATACGTCGTTGGAAATCTTCTTGGTTTGGATCTCCTACACCTTTAATTGTGAAAAAATTTTGTTCAGGCAATTCTAAAATCTGCGGTTTTTTTGTTACCCGATAGCCTGGTTCAGCTTTACGCCATTCAATTTTATCCATTTTGTTTTTCTCCTACCCTTTCTTTATGTATTTACGATTTTTTTGATTTGTTTCCATTTTCACACTCCATTCAATCATAACCTTTTTGAGGATCCTTGACTAATCTTATTGACATAAAATTTGAGTCTATGCTAAAATAATCCCAGCAAACAATCGTACAGATAACACGTAAATGCGTGTCGAGAGAGAGGCGGTTTCTATTTTTTAATAGAAATCTTCTCTCTTTTTTTGCGAAATTTTTAAGAGGTGAAATGTATGACAAAACAAAAAGAACTACTACTTGTTCCCGCAGTGATTGCAACTGGTATTATGTCCTTCGCAGGTGTTCTGATTGAAACTGCGATGAACGTAACTTTTCCAACGCTGATTAATCAATTTGATTTGACAACGGCTCAAGTCCAATGGGTAACAACGATTTACTTATTGATGATTTCAATCATCGTGCCGTTATCAACCTATTTAAACCGCAATTTTAGTATTCGAAAATTATTTTTATTTTCAAATTTTCTGTTTCTTGCTGGTATCTTAGTTGATTTTTTCTCACCAACTTTCATGATTCTCCTAATGGGGCGCCTATTACAAGGGATTGCGACTGGTATCGCGCTTCCATTGATGTTTCATATCATTTTGACGTATGCACACATGAATCGCCGTGGTACGATGATTGGTGTCGGAACATTGACTACTGCAATTGCTCCGGCTATTGGACCAACTTATGGTGGAATTTTGACCTCCGCTTTTACTTGGAATCACATTTTCCTATTCCTTGTACCAGTTTTACTGATTTCATTAGTGATTGGTCTATTCTCCATCCCAGAAACAAGTGTAGAAAAAGGTGGCCACTTAGATTTTCTTAGCGTACTAGGGTTATGTTTACTTTTCAGCGGTGCTTTAACCTTCCTGAGCACGATTGGTCAGCTAATTAGTTGGCTTGCTTTGATTATCGCAATCATTGGTTTCTTTTTATTCTATCAACGTTCGAAAACAATCGAGCAACCATTGATTCGTTTATCGATTTTATCTAACAAAACCTTCCGATTATTTCTATTTAGTTTCTTAATTTATCAATTTCTATTACTTGGTGTTTCATTTGTCCTACCAAATTTCATTCAAATCGTTCAGGGAGATACTGCCTTTATCGCTGGTTTGTCCATGCTTCCGGGAGCCGCAATCGGTGCGATTTTATCTCCATTCTCTGGAAAATTACTCGACCAACATGGACCTAAAAAACCAATCTTAGTTGGTTTGATCTTATCCTTCATTGGTTGGTTGGCGCTCGTTCTATTGATTGGTCATGCTTCTTTGATTTGGTTAGTGGCTTGTCATGTTTTCTACATGATTGGTATCGGACTTTCCTACAGCAATATGATGACTACTGGGATGAACGCCTTAAGCGAAGAGTTACAAGGAGATGGAAATGCGCTATTCAACACTCTTCAACAATTCTCTGGTGCGATTGCTACATCACTGGTAGCAATCATTATCAACCTTGTACAAGACCATTCCACTTTGAATTATGAAGCGGCTACTACTTTAGGTTCAAAAGCAGCACTCGGTGTTTTACTTGTCTTGCTGATTATCAGCTTTGCTCAATTCATGCCTTACTATTTAAATAAAAAATAAAATTAAACGAAAGAAGATGGGTGTTTGCATCCATCTTCTTTTTGTGTAAGAATGAGAACGAAAAAGGAGGCTCTTTTATGGAAAAAATTGCCATTATTGGCGGTGGAATCATCGGTATGACCCTCGCAAATTACTTAGATACAACAAAATTCGAGGTCACTTTATTCGATGACGCTACTGGTCAAGCAACAAAAGCCAGTGCAGGAATAATTTCTCCTTGGCTTTCCAAAAGACGGAACAAACAGTGGTATCAACTAGCAAAAGATGGTGCTGCTTTCTTCGATAAATTGATTCAAGATTTTCAACTGGATTCAACCATTTATGATCGTTCAGGAACTCTTTTATTACGTTCTCAAGAAGACTTAATTTCACTTGCAGAATTAGCGGAGGAACGCAAAAAAGAAGCACCAGAAATCGGTGATATCGAACTACTAACACCAACTCAAACGGCCACTAAACTTGAACTGCTTAAACCAGCACCTTCACTTCATATCAGTGGTGGAGGAAAACTTGACGGCAAAGCTTATTTAACGCAACTAGCAAAACGATTAACCCATCAGCAAGTGGCAATTATCAATGATCGCGTTTCGTTTCAACCAAAAGGTGATGCATGGTTGATTCAAGGCGATTTTGGTGAAAAACTAGTTGATCGAATCATTCTTACTCCGGGTCCCGCATTAAAACCTTTGCTGGAAACAATTGGCTATACAGTTGATATTCGACCTCAAAAAGGACAATTATTAGTTTTTGACTCTCCATATCAACACAGTAGCGAATGGCCTGTAGCGATGCTTGATGGTGAAGCTGATTTTATTCCGTTCATGTCTGGTAAAATTTTGATTGGTGCCACGCATGAAAACGACGGTGGTTGGGACTTAGCTCCTACTAAAACAGCTTATGAAATGCTTACTACTCACACGAAACAATTTTTAGCAAAACCGGAGCAACTAAACGATTGGCACTATCATTTTCGTGTGGGTACTCGTGCATATACGTCTGATTTTTCACCATTTTTTGGTTCGGTTCCAGATGATCCCACCTTATTAGTTGCAAGCGGGCTAGGTTCCTCTGGTTTAACAACAGGTCCTTATATCGGGTATTTGTTAGCGGACTACCTAAACACGGGAAATTGGCAGGACAAAAATTATCAAAAAGAAATAAAAACTTATATCTCGAAGTCAGTTAGTTGAGTGTGAGTTAAAAAAAGAGCGGACATCTGTCTCGCTCTTTTTTGTTCTTCTTGTTCACTTGATAGGTCAATCAATCATTAATTTACCCCAAAAAATTTGTTAAAATCATCTCTTTCTCCTATACTGCAAACCAATATGTTGTCTGCTCTCAAAAGATGACTGTTTGATTTCCACAGGCTCTCTTTATTTCTTCAACTTTTTCAATAATCGTTCCAAATATTCCGTTGCTTCAGCAGGAAGTTCATGGTATCCCCCTAAAAGCTCTGCTTGTTCTTGCAGAAATTGATTTCTTGAACTCAACCGCTGATACAAACGTTCTTGATAAGTTACCTCATTAAATCGCTCAGAAAATCCAGCTATCGGTAAATAAGACAATTCTGTTAACTTTCCTAGTGGCAGAAATTGCACTTGTTTTTTAGCAATACCCTCTACACTTTTCAACGTGATTTCAGGTGTAATTTTTTTTTGGTCAAAAAATCCTGTATTTAAAATATAGCAATCGGTGTTTTGTTGCTCAAACCGCTCTTTAAAAGCTTGATAGTCTTCAGCTAATGGATATACTCTAAATGGATTAGCGTATGGAACGAAGACTAGCTGATCCACTTCTTCTTGATTTCGAATGTTTTCTGCACTTGACCGTTTTGTTGCTAATGTTGCACCGAAAATTGCGGCTAAGATAGGATCATTCATTTTAACAACCGGCGGAAAAACATCATCTTTCATAATCCAAAAAACTGCGTCGATTTTATCATCTAAATGATCTACACGATTTGGCGTAACAAATCGTGATTTGATTGCCCGACCATTGCCATTACGAATATCTTCAGTCACCAATACTTTTTTCCCAGAGTCATTCAGCGTAACCCCCACATTTTGACAGGTTAAAAATGATGCAATTGTTGGATCATCTGAAGCATAGTCTTGTGTTTTATCAAAGTAGGCTGGCTCAAGTGCCGTGGTTGATCCTTTTGTTTTTGAGATGACAAACGCATCATCATGCAGCACAGTTACTACATCATCTGCGCGTTTTGCTAACGTAATCGTTGACTTTCCAGAACCAGATAAGCCAAAAACGGCCATCGTGTAATGATGTGATGGAAATTGATATTGCTTCAGTCCTCCATGACACGCAATGAAACCATTTCGATTTGCTAGCGCCCAAGCAAGAGTCAGCGTTGCTTTTTTTAGCTCACCAAAGTAACGTAGTCCCAAAACAGCTGCTACATTATGCACAGCATCAATCAATACCAAGCCATCAGGAAACGCTGGGTTTTGCCATTCTGGATCAGCAAAGATGTACAAGTCGCCCTCATGATATGTTTGCGAATGCTGATACTCGTTTTCAATTTCTGCTGTTAACGCTTGAAAGTTCAATAAATACGAGTATAGATTATTCTCAAAACCTTCAGGAATCAGCACATGTGCTTTAACTGAAAATTCCTGGTCCAACCCAACAATGACTTCACCATGATAAAACTGACGTGTTCTACTTTGATAAATTGCTTCCCGTAAAATTTTTTCATACTTCACTTGGTTAATCTCTGGTTCACCGATTACCCTACGTGCTGCCGCAGTTCGACCAACAATTTCACCATCATTAAAAACTAAAACTTTGCTATCTTTTGGAAGTTTTAACTCTTCTGTGTGAGAGACAGCTAAATCTGTCACGATCGTCCCAGGACTATTAGCTGCTAACTGATATGCTTGTGCTAAATGCTCGATCACTTGTACATTATTTCCATAAAATGCTGTTTCAATAATTACTCGAATACTCGAAAATAAGCTGCTCTTTGAGTTGATTGCTGCTTGTGGATATCCCGTTATCGTACTCATCCGCTCACCATCCCTTTTTTAAACCAAAAATAGAAAACGCTTTATAACTATTATATCTCAGCACTATTTTTTTGTCTTACGGCATCCCTCATCCGCTCCTCTACACAATTAGATATGTAAGAATAGCAATTATTTTTTTGAAAAACAAAAAAAACCAAGAAAATCACTAGAAAGTAATTTCCTTGGCTTCAACTATTTTGGTTTCAGTTGATTACTCGACTTAGTACCAGCCGTTTGATAACCAGAATGCTTTAGCAGCATCCCATGAACCGTAGCGTGATGATACATATTCATCAGCAACACGTTCTTGGTTAGCAGCTGAGTAGTCACCATTTAAGTATGATGAATCTAATTGGTAACGTCCGATGTAACGTCCGTTAGTAGCTGTATAAGAACCGCTTGATTCTCTTTGAGCGATCCATTCTTTTGCATCACTTGTTGAAGCTGCAGGAGCTGCTGGTGTTGCAACTACTGGTTCAACAGTTTCAACTGGTGCAACGTATGTATATTGTTGAGTTGCTTGTTCAGTTGCTGCTGTTTCTTGTTTAGTTTCAGTTTTTACTTCTGCTTTAGTTGAAACTTCGCCTGATGTTGGGATAGTTAATTCTTCACCAACGTAGATACGGTTAATATCAGAAATAGAATTTTTTTCTGCAATTGTGTTAATTAAAGAATTGTCACCTGCAAATTGTTGTGAAATTGTAGATAAAGTGTCACCTGATTTGACTGTATAAGTTTCGTCAGCATGAGCTTCTGTAGCTCCCACAAACATTGCAGCACCTGCAGCAAAAGTTGTTCCTAAAACGATCTTCTTCATTGAATTCATATATTAAACTCCCTCATGTCCTCTTAGTTTCTTTCAACGTCATTAACTTTAACATTTGAAAATATTTCATAGGTAAAAGAATGATGACATTTGATGACAAAATGACATTTTTTTTAATATTTGTAACATTTAACTAGTCTGCCCTCTCAGACTAAAGTCGTAGAAACCGTTGGTATCAAAGAAGAAAACATTTTCATCAACCCGTGTGTTTTTTCACAAAAACTCGACATTTTGTAACATTACAACGAAAATTTTAGAAGAAAAATGCATTTTTTTTTGCTTAAATAACGAATTTCAGTCAAAAAACAACAAAAACAGCAAAAAAGTCAGTAATTGTTACAACAATTACTGACTAAAAATGAATGAATTAGCAAAAATTAGGCAAATCCTTGCACTTTTGAGCTATTTCTGTTTTTTTCTCTGCTTCGTTTGTAAAATTTCGATTGCTTTTTCAAATTCTAGCTTCGCTTCTTCATCTGTTTCTTTCGCCAATGAGTCTTGCAGAACTGTTAACCATTCTTCTGGAGCTTTCGCACCCAAACGTCCGATTGCCCAAGCGGCCGTTCCACGAATCACTGGACGGACATCTTTGAGACAAGCAGCAATCTCCGGTAATGAGTCTCGATCGCCGAGGTTTGCTAAGGCAATCAATGCATTTCGTTGAAGTGGCTTTTTCCCACGCCACGAACCAGCTAGATGACCAAATTGTTGCTTAAATTCTTTATTAGAAATAGAAAGCATTGGTTTTAGTTTAGGGTATACTTCATCAACTTTTGGCTCCATCTCTTCATGGAAATGAAAATCTTTCCCTTTATTATATGGGCAAACTAGCTGACAGATATCACAACCATAAATGACATTACGCATCTTTTTTCGATACTCTTCTGGCATCAACCCTTTTGTCTGGGTCTGATAAGACAAGCATCTTTGGGCATTCATTCGCCCATCTCCAAGCAGCGCTTTCGTCGGACAGCCGTCGATACAACGAGTACAATCTCCACAACCAAACACACCTGGTTCATCCGGTTCAAAAACAATATTTGTAACAATTTCACCTAAATAAACAAAAGAACCAAACTCTTCCGTAATCAGCAGACCATTGCGTCCAATAAAACCTAAGCCAGCTCGCTGTGCGACTGCTACATCAATCAACTCTCCTGTGTCTACTTGTGGAGCAAAGCGCCACTCTTCCTCTGCTTGCCACTGTTTTCCGCGTGTTGTAATAAATTCAATCAAACGATTTAAACGATCTCGCAGAATATCATGATAATCGATTCCCCAAGAAGCACGAGCAAATTGCCCTCTTTTTTCATCTTTTGGGATTTCCTCATGAATTTTTGTGGGATATGCCAATGCAATTGAAATAATAGATTGAGGTTGATCAAATGTTTTTTCTGGATAAAGTCGTTCTTCAATTACTGGATGCTCAAAACCAGAAGTATGCCCTGCGGCTTTTTGTTCTTCCAGTGATTCTCTCAAGTGATCAAAAGGCTCCGCAGTCGTGAACCCGATTTTATCAATACCCAAGCGTTTACTTTCGCGAATGATTTCTTCCTTTAAAGTCATAAATTTCCTCGCTTATTTCATTTTTCTTCTATATTAAGTAATAGATTATTGGTAGCAAGATTATCGACTATATAATCCATAATATAATTTTTCTTTTTTTAATTGGACGAACTCAATTTGTTGATCAGCGACTTTCTTTTCCTTTAGCCAACGATTACGAGTAACAAAAACTTCCCAATAATTCGTTGAGATTAGCTTTTTTTTGTCATCCAATGCTTGGAAGAAGTTCCAAGAGACTGGTTTTGTATTCAACAATTGATGTAAACGTACTTGCTCTGTTTGAGGAAGTTCTGATAAATCTCGAGAGTATAACACATCTTCATGTAAGTTTTTTTGTTGCGTATAAGTAAATGTTTGTGGTATTTTTCCTGGTCGTGCTACTAACATCAACTGGTTATAATAGCTATTCATTAACTTACTGTGTGCAATAAATGAACTCTTATAATACGCTGCTTGGATTTTCTGAATAACATTTTCAGTACCAATGACAGAAAAAAGTGCTGGCCAAGCTTTCGTTTGAACTTCTTGATTTTGCTTGACTAAGACTCCTGGTATAAATCCAACTGCAGAAATGAAAACAAAGTAACCAATTCCGGCCGTTTCATCTAGTGGCTGAAACTCATCAAAAATCCACTTTCCAATGTAACGTTCTGGTTCAACTGCGTCATCTGTTGCATTCGCTATGAATAATTTTGCCATCTCGGTTTCAAGAAATTGAAGGTCTTGGTCTTTTTTAGTTGCTTCTTGTTGGTCAAGCAAACGAAAGACGTCTTCTTTAATTTGATGCTTATCTTTACGTGTGAAATTCATAGCTACACCTCTCCTTCTTACCCTTAACTATAACGGAAATCGAAAGAAAAAAACATTATTACACTAAAAAAACGCGAAAAAAAATTATGATCCAAAGTAACTAGCTCATTGAATTAAAAAAGAACTTTTCGAAGATGTTTTTTCTTTTTTCGAATAACTATCTGTCATTGATACTTCCTTTTGCTATCCATATACGAAAACAGAAAAAGGTTGAACTAAAACAAAAGAATGTTTTAGTTCAACCTTTTGGATAATGAATTTATTTTGATAACCCATCATGAATTGCTTCAATATTCCATTTCATCATTCCATAGTAAGAATCACCTGTTTCACCTGATTTGGCTACTGAATCTGTAAATAACTTTTCAGCGATAGGAACACCGGTTTCTTTCGATACACGTTCCATGCTCCGAGGATCGACACTCGACTCTACAAACAAACCAGGGACTTTTGACGCTTTGACTTGGTCAATAATTGCAGACATTTGATCAGGTGTTCCTTGACTTTCTGTATTGATTTCCCAAATGTAAGCGGCTGGTAATTGATACGCTTTTGAAAAATATTTAAATGCACCTTCACTGGTGACTAGTAACTTTTTCTCCTCACTGATCGTAGCAAATGACTCTTTTGCTTGTTGATCCAATGATTCAAGTTTTTTACGGTATTCTTGACTGTTTTTTTCATAAACTTCTTTATTCTCAGGATCTTTTTCGCTCAAAATTCGAGTGATTTCTTCAACATATTTGATTCCATTAGACACATCCAGCCATGCATGCGGGTCTGCCTGTGTTTCTTGACCAGCACTTGTTAAATAAAGTGGCTCTACTTCACGACTAACGGCAAAATAATCTTCATCTTCGACTTTTTTAGCAGTTTCCATCAAATTATTGAACCAACCATTCCCTGTTTCCAAATTCAGTCCATTATACAAGATAACTTTTGCATCACTAGCTTTTTTGATGTCTTCTGGTAAAACTTCATACTCATGTGGATCAGTTCCCACGGGCACGATACTATGAATCGTTACCTTGTCTTTTCCAACTTCTTTTGCCATGTCTGCCAGAATTGAATTTGTCGCAACAACAGTTAGTTTTCCATCTTTCGTTTGTTCTGATTTCTCGCTCTTTGCTGAGCAACCTACTAGGAAAATTCCTAGTGCGAATAACAAGATTAGTAATTTAGATTTCTTCATTTGTTTGCTCCTTTCTTTGAAACAAAATGCCTTTTGTTGGTGAAAATAAAAATGCTAGGGCAAAAAACACAGCTGATGCCAACACGATCGTTGCCCCTGAAGGTAAGTTATAACTGTAACTGAAAAATACACCCACGATTGCGCTCAACACACCAAAACTCGCAGATAAAGCAATCATTATAGATAAACGATTCGTTAACAAGTACGCTGTTGCAGCTGGTGTAATCAACATGGCAATCACCAAGATTGTTCCAACTGTTTGAAGACTCACTACAGCAACTAAAGTTAAGAAAAACATCAATGCGTAATGAATAAATGTTGTGTTTAACCCATAGGCTTTTGCCATCATTGGATCAAAAGAAGTAATTTTCAATTCCTTATAAAAAATGAAAATAAATAATAAGACAACAGCACTAACGATTGCCGTGAGATATAAATCACTCTCACGAACAGCTAGAACATTACCAAATAGAATATGATAAAGATCAGTTGCACTTTGAGCAAAAGAGATAAGAATGATTCCTAATGCAAAAAATGAACTAAAAACAATCCCGATTGCCGTATCATTTTTTAAGCGACTCTTTTGTGTGACAAAACCAATCAATGCAGCAGTCAGCACACCAAAAGCAGTTGCGCCCAAAATATAACTAAACCCAAACATATAAGAAATTGCCACTCCGGGTAAAACTGCATGAGAAATCGCATCCCCCATCAGAGACATTCCGCGTAAAATAATAAATGAACCGATCACTCCTGAAGCTAATCCGACTAAAATAGATGTAATCAATGCATATTGTAAAAATTGATAATTGAATACCCCCTCAACAAATGACTGAATCATGCTTGTTCCCCCTTTACCAACTGGCCAATTACTTCACCATAAGCTAACTGCAGATTATTTGAAGTAAAAGTTTCTTGAACCGCCCCAGCTGCAATCAGCTCACGATTTAATAAAATTACTTCATCAAAGTATTCAGTTACTTTATGCAAATCATGATGAACAATCAAAATTGTTTTGCCTTCTGCACGCAATTCTTGTAAAATCGAAAAAATCTTTTTCTCACTAACAGCATCGATTCCCACAAAGGGTTCATCTAAAAAGATCCATTCCGCACCCTGTGTCAATGCCCGTGCAATAAACACTCGTTGTAATTGACCACCAGATAGTTCACTGATTTGTCGATTAGCAAATTTTTCCATTCCGACTTTGACTAGCGCCTGTGTTGCTCGTTCTTTCTCCAGTTTTCCTGGTCTTTTTCCAATCCTTAGCGAAGGATACGTTCCAAGTAATACCACACCAAAAACATCAATTGGAAAAGATAGATCCATTGCACTTCGTTGTTCAACGTAAGCAATTTTTTTCCTAACCTCTTTTACAGATTGACCTGAAAACGTCACCGTACCAGAAGATTTGGGAATTAATTCTAACAAAGACTTCATAAAAGTTGATTTCCCCGCACCATTCGGTCCAATAATTCCTGTCATTTTTTCTGATTGAATCGTTAAAGATATATTTTTTAAAGCGATCTTTCCTTGGTACGCAACGGAAAGATTCTCTACGCTGATTGTTGGTTTCGCCATCCTAAGCACTCCTTTTTAGGTTTACCTAACTTTTTATTTAAAGATAGTTTAACTCATTAAGAAAACATTTTCAACAAAAAACTTTGCAATTAAATTAAATTTCTTCTCGCGTTTTTCGAATCCTTTCTGTAAAATCACATCAAGAGATTAATTTAATAACTGTTTTTATTTATCAATAATTTATTTTTTGACTGATAAATTTAATCAAATGTGTTGGCTTATTCTCTAAATTATGAAAGGAGTTTTTGTATGGAAGAAGGAAAATTAAATCGAAGTCTTAGCGCACGTCATATTCGAATGATCGCGTTGGGAGGAACAATTGGCGTTGGATTGTTTATGGGTGCCTCTTCAACCATTCGCTGGACTGGTCCCTCTGTAATGATTGCCTATGCTGTTGCTGGCTTGTTTTTATACTTGATTATGCGTGCATTAGGCGAGATGCTTTACGTTGACCCTTCTACAGGTTCATTTGCTAATTACGCGAGTGATTACATCCATCCAGTTGCTGGTTACTTAACTGCTTGGAGCAATATCTTTCAGTATGTCGTAGTTGGAATTAGTGAAGTCATTGCCGTTGGCGAGTATATGAATTATTGGTGGCCAAATTTGCCAACCATCATTCCTGGTATCGCTGTGATACTTTTCTTGATGTTAGCTAACTTGTTTTCAGTAAAAGCCTTCGGTGAATTAGAATTTTGGTTTTCGATGATCAAAGTCGTAACGATCATTTTGATGATTGTGGCTGGTTTAGGCGTTATCTTCTTTGGCTTTGGCAATCATGGTCAACCTATTGGTATTTCAAATCTTTGGAAAAATGGTGGCTTCTTTACCGGTGGCGTGAAAGGTTTCTTTTTTGCTTTATCCATCGTGATAGCTTCTTATCAAGGAATTGAGTTAATCGGGATGACTGCTGGTGAAGCAAAAAATCCACAAAAAACAATCGTTGAAGCTGTTCAATCTACCATTGGACGCATTCTTATTTTTTATATTGGTGCTATTTTTATTATCGTAAGTATTTATCCATGGAATCAGCTTGGTGAAATCGGGTCCCCATTTGTTCAAACATTCGCGAAAATTGGGATTACTTTTGCCGCTGGATTGATTAACTTTGTGGTAATCACTGCTGCCTTATCTGGCTGTAACTCTGGTATTTTCAGCGCCAGTCGCATGATTTACACATTGGCAGTTAATGGAAAAATGTCGAAGCGTTTCTTAAAACTATCTCGTCATGGTGTTCCATTTTATCCAGTTGTTGCCATTTCAGGAGGTATCTTGATTGGTTTGGTCATCAATTATTTGCTACCAATGTTTGTTACTCACTCTGAAAATATTTTTGTCTTTGTTTATAGTTCAAGTATTTTACCAGGAATGATTCCTTGGATTGTCATTTTAATCAGTGAAATCAAATTCCGTAAAATCCACGCTGAACAAATGACAAAACATCCATTCAAAATGCCATTATCCCCTTACACCAATTATTTAACTTTAGCATTTTTAGCTATTATTCTTTGTTTCATGTTTATTAACCCTGAAACAAGAATTTCCTTGCTTATTGGGTTAGCCTTCTTGTTTTTAATGACGATTCATTACTTTCTTCGCGAAAAACGCTTGAAGAAAGCTTAAACAACAAAAAAACTGCGAGTCTGTTCTACTCTTGGAAAGGGGACCTTTCTAGAGTTAGTAACATCTCGCAGTTTTTTATTGCTTATTGCAATTGAAGTACAGCACCAGGCGTTAAGAAATAATCATCCATCGTCATTCCATTCAATGCTAAGATTGTTTCGACTGGTACACCTGTACGTTGTGCAACTTGATTGGGGCCTTCACCAGCTAATACAACAGTTGTTGCAGATTGATTCGTTGTAGTTTCTGACGTATCAGTCATTTGATTACTTGTTGTTTCAGCCGTTTGTTCGGTAGTTGAAGTCATTGTTTCTTCTGAGGTTGAACTACTTGTTTCCTGTTTGTTTGCTTCTTCAGCTTGCAGCGCACTACTCGTTCGTAAATAAATATCTGATATTTTTGCTACTTCAGTTGTGTATTTACTTGATAGCTGGTCAACCAAAGAATTAATATCGACAGTTGAGGAACTATCTGCTTGATGTGCAGCTTTTAATTTGCTGATTCCTTCATTTGAAATTGCTTGTAGTGCTAATGCTTTCTGATTAGCAATCGAAGATAATCCTGCAACCCCATTTTGATTTGATTGAATTTCTGTTTGATATTCATCAATCAATATTGGTGTTTGTTCAGTCAACTTCTCTGAGTAAGTCGTCAAAATCGTTTGTAGTTCATCTGCTGACTCTTTATCTGTGCTACTCGTTTCTGTTGATGATTTTGTTGAACTATCGGTTGTTTTTGTCGCTTTTTTACTTTGTTTTTTCTTCGCTTTTTTTTCATTTTTTTGCGTTGAAGAAACAGTTGTTTCAGGTGTTTCTTTGGCACTAGAAGTTGATTTTCCGAACTGCGTCAATCCCAAGACTGAGCCGCCAATCACCAAGACTGATACCAAACAGGCACCAATAATCAACAATCTTTTTTGCATTCGTTGCTTTTGCTGACGCCTTCTAGACATCCGAACATTTTCATCTCGTTCATTTTTGTTTTTCAATAAGTTCACCACCAATAATTTATGTTAAAAATAGTGTTATGCCTTATCCTCATTGTAACAAATAACAATAGTTATGCACATTTTTTTCTTAAAATTTTCTAATCCTTTTTACCACTCACGATGATTCCATGATTTTCCATCAATTTCTCCCTGCAGTTGAGTGATGCGCTCGTCGCTTTCTTTGACTAATTTTTTCAATTCAAATAACAAAGCAGCATCCTCATAATGAACATTTTTTTCATTCAGCTCGTCAATTTGTTGCTGTAACCACTCACTACTCATTCATTTTCCTCCTTTAATTCACCCAGTGTGAAGGTCAAGTCTTCGATCATCTCCTGTTGTTCTTTTAAGCCATCTAGGAGATAGGATTTTTGCGGTTCTGAAAAATGCGTATTTTTTTCTATTTGTTCAAGAAACCAGTTGATTCGCTGAACAAGACTTGGTTTTCCAGTTAAAGAAAGATATTGCTGATAAGCAATTAAGCGTTCAAATCGTATCTCTGAAGTCTGATACATAAATTGTGCTAATACGAATGGAGGCAAATAATTCATTTGAAATTTGTGTGCAATTCGTTGATATGGTCGCAAAAATTCAGACAGCGTGAACTCTTCTTTTCCGCCTGCTTGATATTCTTTTTCTGCAACGCCAGTCGTTACTACAACACCAAAATCTTTTCCTTTTAGCACTTTACTTGCTTTAGCCAACACTGTGTCTTGCCATATTTTTAAATGTGCAGGTGCGCTATACCAATAAAGAGGAAATTGGAAAATGATTCGCTCGTGCGTTGCTAACAACGCTAATTCGTCATTTTGGTTGATTTCTCCGGCTGGATAGACAGATTCTAAATGATGCCATGTAATCGAAAGCGATTGAGATGCCTCTTTAAAAAATTGTTGATTCAATGATTCTTGAAGATTGGGATGGCTGACAATTACTAATGTCTTCATCACGATTACGTCCTTTCTTCTTCGTACTGTTTCATAGTTTAGCATAACAAATAGACTTAGTTGATCATTATGCCTCAGCTTCAGCAAGACGTTTTTTACCCCACTCTTTTTTGATAGGTATATAATAAAATTATTAAAGCAAAGAGGCGAGAAATATGAAAACTGTAACAGCAAAAGAAATAGAAGATTATTTAACCAATCGTTTGGGTGGAATTAGCGTAATTGACATCCATATTGAATTTCCAAACGATCTTCAAGCATTTCATATTGAAGGTGAAAATGACTACTATCTCTTACAAGATGCCCAAAAAATGTATCATTTACTTGATGGGAAACGTGAGGAAAAATTAGTAGGAGAAGATCCCGAAAAATTTTTAGCGCATGTCATTCAACTAATTACCAATGAAGATACCACTGTCACTTACTAATCATTTAAGCTTGAAAATGATTTTCTCCTTATAAAAAAGTGCCGCAAAGACCTGAACAGATCTTTGCGGCACTTTTTTATTTCATTATTTTGAGGCACGTTTGATATAAGAACCTTCAGTTGTATTGATTTCTAATAACTCATCTACTTCAACAAAGTCAGGAACGTTGACAACTAAGCCAGTTTCCATTGTTGCTGGTTTACCTGAACCAGTTACTGTTGCACCTTTGATTGAAGGTTGTGTTTCAACAACACGTAAAACAACAGTTGTTGGTAATTGCACACCGATTACTTCGCTGCCGAAAAATTGAATTTTTACTTCCATATTTTCTAGGATGTATTTCATTTCTTCTTCAACTGTTTCAACAGGAATCTCATATTGTTCATATGTTTCTAGATCCATGAAGAACGCTGTGTCATCCATTGTATACAAGTATTGAACAGCTTTTGTATCAATGTGTGCTTTTTCAAATTTTTCTTCTGGGCGGAAAGTTGTATCATATGTTGCACCAGAACGAACATCTTTTAGTTTCATACGCATAACTGTATTTCCTTTACCAGGTTTGTGGTGACTTGCGTCCAAAACTTTAATTAATTTTCCATCTTGTACAAATGTCATACCGGCTTTTAAATCGCTTGCTGAAATCATTTAAATTGCTCCTTTTTTGTTTATCATCATCTTTTTTATTGTATCAAACAACAGTGGATAAGACTAGCAAATCTTCATTTTTATCTAGCAACACTTCTTCATTTGATTCTGTGATTCACTTTATCATGCACTCTATCCAATTATTCCTATCACTAAAAATCACCGAATACTTTGACTCTGACATTTTTTCATGTTATTTTTGATAAAAATATTACTGGAGGAACAGACATGATGAACACACAAAGTAACTTCAATCAATTGATTACTTGTTGTTGTATGGTGCAAAAAAGCAGCATACTATTTGCCGTGTCTATTAATTGCCCTTCATAATTTACGTGTACTCTCTGGAAAAGCACGAATAATTTATGATATCTAGGAGCTGATTTAATAGTCAGCTCCTTTTTTTTATCGAATTTTTAGGAGGAAGCTATGATATTAACAACGATTCATGATTATATTGGCAAGACACCTTTATTTGAGTTTACGCATGATGCTTATGAAATACCAAAAGATTCAAAAATCTATGCGAAACTTGAATATTTGAATCCTGGAGGTAGCGTTAAAGATCGACTTGGTTTTTATTTGATTGAACAAGGTTTGAAAACTGGCAAGATCAACCAAGACACAACGATTATTGAGCCAACCGCTGGCAATACCGGAATTGGTTTAGCCTTAGCTGCTTTAAACTACCATTTAAAAACTATTTTTGTAGTACCAGAAAAGTTTAGTATTGAAAAACAACAACTTATGAAGGCACTAGGTGCAGAAATCATTCATACCCCTACTTCACTTGGAATGGTCGGTGCTATCAAAAAAAGTCAGGACTTAGCAGCCAAATTAGAAAATGTTTATCTCCCAAAACAATTTGAAAATCCTGACAATCCAGCAACTTATTATCACACACTTGGACCAGAGTTGATTGACGAACTAGCAGGAAAAATAGATAGTTTCGTGGCTGGAATTGGTAGTGGCGGAACTTTTTCTGGCACAGCAAGTTATCTTAAAGAACAGATAAGTGATATTCGACTAATTGGTGTTGAACCCGAAGGCTCTATTTTGAATGGTGGCAAAGCAGCTTCTCATGAAATTGAAGGAATTGGTGTAGAATTTATTCCTCCGTTTATTGAGTCTTTGCCTATTACTCGTTTTGAAACTATCTCAGATGAGGAAGGATTCTATTACACGCGTGCTTTAGCTAAAAATCAAGGATTATTAGTTGGTAGTTCAAGTGGTGCCGCTTTTGCAGCATCCCTCAAAGAAGTGCAACAATTGCCTGCAGGAAGCACAATCGTAACCATCTTCCCTGATGCAAGTGATCGTTATCTGTCAAAAAATATTTATTTATAGGAGGAATAAAAATGCATATTCAAACAAAATTAATTCATGGTGGTATTAGTGAAGATCCAACAACGGGTGCTGTTAGTGTTCCAATTTATCAAACCTCAACTTACCGGCAAAACGGTGTTGGTCAACCAAAAAAATACGAGTATTCTCGTTCAGGTAATCCAACCCGATTTGCATTAGAAGAACTAATTGCAGACCTTGAAGGTGGAATCCAAGGCTTTGCTTTCTCGTCAGGATTGGCAGGAATCCATACAGTTTTATCACTGTTTGAACCTGGTGACCATATCTTACTCGGTGATGATGTTTATGGCGGAACTTTTCGATTAGTTGATAAAGTATTTTCTAAAATCGGTTTAGAATACACAATTATTGATACAAGTGATCTTAAACAAATTGAGCAAGCGATTCAACCAAACACAAAGACACTTTATCTTGAAACACCAAGTAATCCACTCCTTAAAATTACTGATCTAAAAACTAGTCTTGCCATCGCAAAAAAACATAATCTATTAACAATCGTTGACAATACATTTGCGACACCTTATTTCCAACAGCCATTGGCACTTGGCGCAGATATCATTGTTCACAGTGGTACGAAATATCTTGGTGGACACAGTGATGTTGTTGCTGGTTTAGTCACCACTAATAAAGCAGACTTAGCGGAAAAAATTGGCTTTTTACAAAATGCGATGGGTGCAGTCTTAGGACCTCAGGATAGTTGGCTAATCCAACGTGGGATCAAAACGCTAAGTGTGCGAATGGAAGCACATCAAAAAAATGCTTTAGCAGTAGCAACTTTTCTTGAGTATCATCCAGCTGTTGAAACTGTTTATTATCCTGGACTAACAAGTCATCCAAACTATCAGATTGCAAAAACACAAATGAGTGGTTTTAGTGGTATGGTCTCTTTTGACTTAAAAGAAGATGCAAAAGCAGTACCTTTTGTTGAATCATTAAAATTATTTATTCTAGCAGAAAGCTTAGGTGGCGTAGAAAGTCTAGTTGAGGTTCCTTCGATTATGACTCATGCTTCTATTCCAAAAGATAAACGTGAAAAAGCAGGAATCAAAAATGGGTTGATTCGTCTTTCTGTAGGTATCGAACATATAGATGATTTATTAGCAGACTTAACCCAAGCCTTAGATAAAATGGAAAGTACTAAATAAATTTCTTCATTTATAGAAATAAGGTTAAAAATCAAAGATGTACCTATAACTTATTCTAAATAAATGTTAGAATTTAGCTATCACTACTGAACAAAAAATGAATCGAGGTAACTTACATGAAAATGAATGTTGAAAGTTTCAATCTAGACCACACAAAAGTAAAAGCACCTTATATCCGTGTTGCTGATCGCAAAACTGGTGAAAATGGTGACATGATCATCAAATATGATGTCCGCTTCAAACAACCAAACAAAGAGCATATGGAGATGCCAAGCTTACATTCACTTGAACATTTAACAGCTGAACTAATTCGTAATCATGCTGACTACATTGTGGATTGGTCGCCGATGGGCTGCCAAACAGGTTTTTACCTAACTGTGCTGAATCATGAAAGTTATGACGATGTACTAGATGTTTTAGAAAAAACAATGAAGGACGTTCTTGAAGCTACTGAAGTACCCGCAAGCAATGAAACACAATGTGGTTGGGCTGCAAGTCACACTTTAGAGGGTGCGCAAGCACTAGCACGTGAATTCTTAGCAAAACGCGATGAATGGTCTGACGTCTTTGCATAATTTAACTAAAAAAACTGAGAGCTTTTAAACAAGCTTCTCAGTTTTTTTGTTCTATAATAAGTGTGTACTTACTCAATTAGTAAAGGAGAATTTTTATGACAGTTTATGATTTTGATGCAACTTTGGAAAATGGAACTACTTACTCTCTAAACGACTACCAGAATCATCCAATGATTATCGTTAATACTGCAACCAAATGTGGACTTGCTCCACAATTTGAGCAGCTTGAACAACTTTACACTACCTATAAAGAAAAAGGATTAGTCGTTTTAGGCTTTCCTTCCAACCAATTTAAACAAGAACTGGATTCTGCTGAAGAAGCGGCGCAAGCTTGTCGAACTACTTATGGTGTTTCATTTCCAATGCATCAATTAGTCGAATTAAATGGAGCAGCTGCTGATCCTTTATTCGCCTATTTGAAGGAAAATGCACCTGGTACAATGACTAACGCAATTAAATGGAATTTCACCAAATTTTTAATTGATAAAGATGGAACTGTCATCAAACGCTTTGCACCACAGACTTCTCCTGAAAAGATGATTGATGATATCGAAAAGCTTCTTGCTGAATAGTAAAAAGAATACAAAAAAACAGATGAGT
>NZ_JBFOFW010000014.1:0-35852 GCF_040887505.1 Enterococcus sp. C50
AATTTCAACTGCTTTTTTGGTTGTAAATATAAGTTGGTTATTCAGCACGTAAAGCAATAGCAGCATCTTTTTTAGCTGCCATACGAGCTGGAATGTGTCCGCCAAGCATTGTTAAAATAGTTGAAACAACTACTAAAATCAATGCGTGAACAGGGTTTAGTTGAGCAACATTTTTCAAATCAGTCATGCTATACAAGATACTGTTGATTGGGAATGTAGCTAACCAAGCAATCAAGATTCCTAAAATACCAGAAGAAATCCCTAAGATACAAGTTTCGGCATCAAAGACTCGAGTAATATCTTTTTTACGAGCACCCAGGGCTTTTAACACACCGATTTCTTTTGTTCGTTCAATTACTGAAGTATAGGTGATGATACTAATCATAATCATGCTTGTAACCAATGAAATTCCTGCAAAAGCGACTAATACATAAGTGATGGCATCCATCAATCCGCCAGTTAATTCAGTCATCGTACCCGCAAGGTCAGAATAGATGATTTTATCTTCTTCTGATTTCCCTTTGTTGTAGTCATCTAGATAATTAAGAACTTTATCTTTGTCTTCAAAGTTATTTGGATAAATCATAATACTTGATGGTAAGCTGTCGCCACCAAGATAACTAATAAATGTTTCTTTGGCAGAGGCATCTAGTTTTTCAGTGGTCATCACATTTGTATCACTGTCTCGTTGTGCTTTAACGATTTCAGAATCCTTGTTGTTGTTCACGATTTGTGTTGTTAGCTGGTCGCTGTAAGCAATACCTGGAGATAAAAGATTCATTGTTGAAGAAGATTTCACACGTAAAATACCCGCGATTTTTAATTCTTCTGTTGAGTCATTGTACATTTTTTCATAGTCAGAATTCGGAATAAATGTTCCAGTTGGCAATTGTGAGTAGTAATCATTGTTGTTCACTAGTTTTAATGTTGTGCCAATAATTTGATCAAAATCAAATTTTTGATCTTCTTTCACATCAAAACCAAGATTTTTAAGTGCGTTGATATTTGTATTATTGTTTCCATCAACGATCAGAACGACATCAGTTGCTGCACTTGGATAATTACCCGCAAGTAGGGAATAGTTGTCTTTTAAAAAGTTTCCTTTATCAGCTGCTAATTGTGTTGGGAAAGTTGAGACCCCAACGCCAGTCATGGAAGCCATCGTACTTGAGAAAGAAAGCCCATCGTTGTCAGGGTTCGCATTCGAGAAGCTTACTGGTTGAGCTTTTCCATCAATTTCACGAAGCAAATTAATTCCTGTTGAGCGAGTAAAACCAATGTTATTGCTTAGATCAGGATCAATATCATTTACATAATCGACGTATTTTTGATCAATTTTATTTGTGTGTTGAGCTTTATCTTCATCGCTAGTTTTTGCGGTGATTGTTTTTTTGTTTGGATAGTCAGCTTTACTTGCGCCAAGTGCGGCAGAGTTATTTGTTTGACTAGTTGTAACTTTTGAAATCGTAATTGGGAATTTTGACATTGTTTCTGATTGTGTACTATCAATTTGTTTTTGGAAGCCAGTAGACAAGGCTAAGACGATCGCAATCCCAATAATCCCAATACTTGATGCAAAAGAGGTCAAAAATGTTCGCCCTTTTTTTGTTCGGATATTATTGAAAGAAAGTTTTAGGGCTGTCCAAAAACTCATTTTTGTTCGGCGCAAATTGAATTGATCATTTTTTGGTCGCTCAATATGTGGATGAGAGTCTGCCAAAATTTTTCCATCTGAAAATTCAATGATTCGATCAGCGTATTGATTAGCTAGTTCAGGGTTGTGTGTGACCATGATGACTAATTTTTCTTTAGAAAGTTCTCGAATCAATTCCATAATTTGGATACTTGTTTCGGTATCTAGCGCCCCAGTTGGTTCATCACATAATAAAATATCAGGATTATTTGCTAAAGCACGGGCAATTGCTACACGTTGCATTTGACCACCAGAAAGTTGATTTGGTTTTTTGTGCATGTGGGCAGAAAGGCCAACGCGAACCAAAGCATCTTCTGCTTTTTTTCGTTTTTCTTCTTTAGGAACGCCACTTAAAGTCATCCCAAGTTCGACATTTTCAATAATTCCTAAATGTCCAATCAAGTTATAACTTTGGAAAACAAAACCAATCGAATTGTTACGGTAGGCATCCCAGTCACTATCTTTGAAATCTTTTGTTGATTTTCCGTTGATGACCATGTCGCCTGAATCATAATTATCTAATCCACCGATAACGTTCAACATAGTCGTTTTTCCAGAACCACTTGGACCGAGAATCGCGACGAATTCTTTTTGTCTAAAAGCAACGGAAACGCCGTCTAATGCTTTAGTTGTCGTTTCACCAACTTTATAATACTTTTTAATATCTTTTAGTTGTAGCATCTTCATCCTTCTCTCATTAAAAATATTCTGTATAATAACAACTATAACAGAATGATAGTAGAAGTATAATGAATGAATGTTAACTGAATATGAACTGAGTGAAACATTCAAGAAATTTTTTAGAAAAATGAGGAAAAGCGTAATGAACCGACTTTTAGTTGTTGAAGACGATGAAAATTTACAATTATTGTATCAATCGGTGTTAAAACGAGCTGGATTTTCTGTGATCCTCGCATTTAATGGCGAAGATGCGCTGAGAAAACTTGAAAATAATCATGTTGATTTGATTATTACCGATGTGATGATGCCAGCGATGGATGGCTATACACTATTGGATACTTTACGAGGAAGTAATATTGAAACGCCTGTATTAATTATTACTGCAAAGCATGCCTTTGAGGATAAGAAACGTGGGTTTCATTTGGGTGCAGATGATTACATGACGAAACCAGTGGATGTCAATGAAATGGTTTTGCGGGTAGAGGCTTTATTACGTCGAGCAAAAATCAATCATAGTCAACGTCTGATAATTGGCGAGACTTGTTTAGACCAAGAAACATACGAGGTGACATGCAAAGAGGATGCAATGATTTTACCGCAGAAAGAATTTTTATTATTGTATAAATTGTTATC
The DNA here is from genome assembly GCF_040887505.1 of Enterococcus sp. C50. Lineage (NCBI taxonomy): Bacteria > Bacillati > Bacillota > Bacilli > Lactobacillales > Enterococcaceae > Enterococcus > Enterococcus sp. C50. The sequence continues at coordinate 3,008 of NZ_JBFOFW010000014.1, forward strand.
CTATCCTAATAAAATCTTTACGCGCCAACAACTAATGGATGAGATTTGGGGGATTGACACGAATACGGAGGAACGAACGATCGATGTTCATGTGAAACGTTTGCGTACGCGTTTTGAGAACAACCAAGATTTTCAAATTGTGACGATTCGTGGACTCGGATATAAGGCGGTTATCAAAAAATGAAGAAAAAAATATTTTCTCAGCTCTGGATTTATTTTGCATTGATTGTCTTTTTGTCTATTTTAGTGACACTTGCTTGTTTTGTAGGATTAGTTTATTTACTGGCAAATCAACGCTCTTGGACACCGACAGAACGGCCAACGTTGTATCCAATCATGGTTTTAGCTGGCTTTAGTGCAGTAGTTGGTACAGGGATTTCTGCTTTTGTTGGTAGAGGGATCTTGTATCCGATTAGTGAACTACGAAAAAACATGAGCCAAGTAGCAAAGGGTGATTTTACAATTCAGATGAATGAACAACAAAAAGTAGCAGAAGTTCAGCAATTGTATCAAGATTTTAATGTGATGGTACAAGAATTAAATAGTATCGAAACTTTACGTAATGATTTTGTTTCCAATGTTTCACATGAATTCAAGACGCCTTTGTCAACCATTCAAGGATATGTCCAATTATTACAAAATCCTGACCTCTCAGGTGAGGAACGACAGGTATTTTTACAACGAATCATCGAAGGAATCACACAACTTTCGCAATTAACAGAAAATGTTTTGAAATTAAATAAGCTAGAAAACCAACATACATTGATGGAGAAAAAAGAATTTCGTTTGGACGAACAAATTCGAGAAGTGATTTTATTTTTACAACCAAAATGGGAAAAGGAACAGTTGCAGTTGGATATCCAAATGGAAAAAGTGAAGTATTTTGGAAATGAAGAACTCTTGTATCAAGTTTGGCTAAATATTATGGATAATGCTATCAAATATAATCTTCCTACTGGCAAAATTTCAGTAAAACTAGCGCAAACAAAGGAAGAAGTCGTACTAGAAGTGACAGATTCTGGGATTGGAATGAATGAAGGAACTGTGACAAAAATTTTTGATAAGTTCTATCAAGGTGATACGAGCCATCAAAATGCGGGGAATGGTTTGGGTCTTTCACTAGTAAAGAAAATTTTAGAATTGCATCAGGGTCGGATTGATTATAGCAGTATTGAAAATGTGGGTACGACGGTGATGATACGTTTGGGGAATACCGAGAAAAAGGTTGTGGAGCAAAGCGTTTAGCTTCAAGTAATAAGGATGCTTTTCTAAAAATAGCTCTCTCTATTTTTATGAAAAGAGGATTTATTGCCAAAGGAACTACTTTGGCAACACAGAAGGTTGTGGCACAAAATGCTTAGCTCCGAACAGATAGCGCACATGGTACAAAAGAGTTAACCAAAAAAGCTTCTCATGATTTTTTATATCAGAGAAGCGAAGAAAAGATACATTATTTTATACAGTTTTTTAGAAGTTGAACAAGAAAGTTAACTTCTAAGAAGCTGTATATTTTGTTTTAAGTATTTCCAAAACGTATTTGAGGCTAAAGAATGTTCACCTTGTTTTCTAGCAAATGCCAGAAAACTTTCTCTGTTTGGTGTGATGGGAACAAGTACTGTATCTTCCTTTAATAGATAATTAACCGTTTTTTCCATCACAATCGAGATGCCCATATCGTTTGCGATCATGTTGAGAATCAAGTCCATTCGAGAACCGTTATAGACAATGTTAGGCTCAAACCCAACTTCGTGGCAAAGATCAATTACGGGCTGATAAAGATTGGTCTGTTGTCCGAGTAATAAAAAGGATTCGTCTTTTAGTTCGCGCAAATTTAATTTTTTAGCTTGTGCTAAAGGATGATGAGCTGGAAGTACGGCAACAAAATAATCTTTTTCGGTTGGAAGCCATTCAAAGTTTGCCGGCGGCTCATGAAAATTTCGACCAAAAATAATTGAGTCAGTTTGCTCAGTTGAATAATAGGGGACTTCTGCACTTTCAACCTCTTTAAGTTGAATTGAAAATTCTGGATGAAGTTTCAAAAATTGGGTGATGTGACGAAAGCCAGCATAATGAGTCATAGTAGGTATGGTTAAAATGCTTAAAGAAAGATTTTGCTTTTTTGTATGCGTTTCTAGTACATCGTTCATCTCTTGATATTGTTCGACAATTTTTTTTGCATATGGTAGAAGGAGTTTAGCGGCTTCAGTTAACTCGATTTTTCGATGTGTACGATCAAAGAGTTGAACGTCCAGTTCTTTTTCTAAAGCAATGATTTGTTTGGAAATGGTTCCTTGTGTCGTGAAAAGGTGTTCTGCTGTTTTAGTAAAGCTTAATGTTTTTGTTAGATCAAGAAAGACAACAAGTTTTTGAATATTCAAGGAATCCTCTCCTAACTATTCCGTTTACGAATACTTTAACATGAAATTTGAATTGGTTGAATAAAAAAACTTTGATAGACTAAAAAATGCAGCGAAAAGGAACGCTTTTTTGATAAAAGGTAAATGAAGAGCGTTAAAGTCGAAGGGAGTTTTTTTATGCCAACTGGAGTATTGATCAACGTCGGAACAGTCTTTTTTGGCGGACTGTTTGGAGGTTTTTTAGGAGAGAAGCTAAGTAATCGATTTAAAACACAATTGATGATGGTATTTGGTGTCTGTTCAATGGGAATGGGAATTTATTCGATGGGTCCGATGAAAAATATGCCACCTGTCATTTTTGCTTTAGTGATTGGAACAGTGATTGGGCTAGTCATTCATCTGGGCGAGCGAATCGATCAAGGTGCAAATCTGATGCAAAAGCCAATTTCAAAGTTATTTCCTAGTGAAAATTTGGGTTTATCTCATGAAGAGTTCATTAACACGTTAGTCACGGTGATTGTATTGTTTTGTGCAAGTGGGATGGGGATTTACGGAAGTATTGATTCAGGAATGACCGGAGATAATACGATTTTGATTTCAAAATCAGTTTTAGATTTTTTTACAGCAACGATTTTTGCTTGTAATTTAGGATTTGTAGTTTCCGTCGTTGCAATACCACAATTTATTATTTTTTATGCTTTGTTTTTATTAGCAAAATTCATTTTCCCGATGACCACGCCAGCAATGATTTTGGATTTCAAGGCTTGCGGTGGCTTCTTGATGCTTGCGACGGGTTTTCGAATGATCCATGTCAAGATGTTTCCAGTTGCTGATATGATTCCAGCGATGATTGTAGTGATGCCACTTAGTTGGTTGTGGACGAATATCATTTTGCCACTGCTCTAAAATCTAAAATCAATAAACAATTACAGTAAGAGAGCGCAACTATAACAAATCTAACTTATTTTAAAGTTAAGTGTCCTCAATTCTACACACATCCTATCAGATGAAACTAGAGTTTGTGCCGGTGGCTAGCCAATCAAAAGTGAGAAGAAGCAAAGGTGCGTATTTCCTTGATTCAGAGAAAGGAAATACTTTTTTACCAGTTGAATCAGCTTTAGAGCTAATCGTCGGTTTTTGTGTATTCATCGCGACAATCATTTTTGGCATCTTAGCTTGGCTAACCAAAATAAAAAAGGAACCAGTCCTCAACCGCGAACATAGAGTGGCTGATTATTTTTTTATTGCTGAACTTGTTGCTGTCTTACATAGTGTTATTGAAGACCGCGATAAAGATAGTTATTTCCAAGAAATAAGAAGGACTATCCGAAAAGAGTTTCACCTATTTTTGAGCTGGTTTGAGTTATTTCCGAAGGAGTTGCTCTGAGAATAACGTTTATTCGTAAAAAGGGTCGTGACATAAATTTTGTCACGACCCTTTTTTACAAGAAATCTTTAGTTGAAAAACTAAAAGTAATTGTTTTCAGTGCGTTGTTGTATACGGAAATCAATTCTTGAATGTTAAGACTGTTTATTTTTTTGTAGCTGTTGTTTCTTCTTTATCAGGTACTTCTTTTGTGAATGACTGTAAGCTATTTTCAAAGTCTTTATCTTTAATTTTGACATTAGCATTTTTTAACTCTTTGCTGATTGTTGCTTTGATAAATTCAGGATCAGCTAATTTAGCTTTTGTTCCGATTTCTTTTAACTCATCTAAATAGTGGCTTTTGTCAGTTCCTTTGTCTTGATTTTTAAGCATTTTAACAAGGTAATATTCTTTCGCCATTGTTTTTGGATTGGTTGCCGTAATTAGATTTGAGACTTCACCGTCTTTTAACTTGAAGCTTGCATCCTTTACTTCGTTTGCAATCGTTTCGTTTCCGGAGTCAAAGGTCTTTTTTCCTTCATCGTTTTTTACATTTGGTTCTATGGATTTTTCTTTTGCTAATTCAGAAAAATCTCCGTCAGCAGCTAAAGCCTTTTTCACTTCGTTTGCATCCGTTTCACTACGTAACTGAATAAGTTGCGTTTTTACTTCTGGATGGAAGGACGCCCACAATTTTTGTAGATCCTCATCTTTTAGTTCGACATTTTTTTCTAGTCCTTTTTTGTATGCCAATTGTTGTCTAATTTCTTCTTTAAATGTTTTCTCAGTAAAGCCAGCTTGCTTTAGCTGTGCTTCAAAATAGTCACCTAAACTGTCTTTCGTTTTATCAAATTCAGCGTCAATTTCTTTGGTAGATAAGGTAGCCCCATACTTATTGTCAAATATTTGATAAACAACTAACTGCTGAACAGCTGCATCAGCTCCTTGAATTTTTTTTAAATGATTAAAAATGTCTTTTTCTGAGATAGTTCCACCTTTGAAACTAATAGCTGTTTGGTTTTCGGGATTCGTTGTACAGGCAGCCAAGAAGAACAGGCTGATGAAGATAGGTAGGAATAAGCTTGTTTTTTTCACGGAATAATGTCCTCCAAATTTTTTAGTGAAGGCAGGAAGTGAATTAGGAACTAGAGAATAATTCATTTTTTATGCTTCCTCTTCAACTAAGTAGTTATAAATAAATGCTCATTTCGACCGTACCATTAAAAGCTAGCATAAACCACTTTCAATTTTGTAATGTAGCTTTGAAGGTGGTCTCTTGAAAAATTTTTTTGTAGACAATTTCTTGTGATCAAGAAGTTACATGACGAATGAAAAAATGTGTATCACTATATTTCTTGAGAGCAAGATTCTTCTGTACTCGGATGTTGTTTTTCTCAAATAAACTTTATAATCTATTGTCTTAACTATATTATATCTGATATAATATAGTGGAATTAAAAATATTGTAAAAGAAGGTGGCGCTATGCATATTCAAATTCCAACGGTTCTTCTTGATGGAACTGTGTTAGCAGCATTAAGCCGAGAAGATATGTATGGATACGCACTAACAAAAATTGTGCAAGAAAGTTTATCAATTAGTGAATCTACCATGTATCCCGTGTTAAGAAGGTTGAAACAAGAAGGGTATCTAGAAACCTATGATGAACCATTCGAAGGTCGAAATCGAAGATATTATCGTTTAACACCAATCGGACATACACATTTGGAAGAAATTATTGATGAATGGATTGTTTTTCGAGACTCTTTAGATCGGTTATTGGAGGATAATAGACATGAATGAATACTTAAGTGAGGTCTTAAATGAACTTCAAGAAATTCCTGAAGCTGACCGTTTTGATTTGATCCAATATTACGAAGAATATTTTTTGGATTCAGGTAAGACAGTTGATGAAATTTTAGAAGAATATGGTACACCTAAACAGTTTGCGTTGAAGTTAAAAATCAATTATTTTTCGGAAGCAGATGATTTAGGGCAAGAAGAGGTACAACAAAGTAGTCCAAAAAGACAAATGCGTTTGATTTGGTTAATTGTACTTGGATTATTTGCATCGCCAATCTTGATTCCATTAGCATTGTTATTTGTTGCTGTATTGGTTGGTTTGATCATCGCATTATTCGCAGTTATTTTTAGTATCTATGTTGTTTGTATTGTGATTTTAGGAGTAGGCGTGGTTATGACGTTAGCAGGACTGATGGTTTTGGGACAATCGATTGTCAGTGGCTTATTCTTCGTTGGACTAGGTTTGTTTGCGACTGGTGCAGCCATCTTTTTCACTCCGATTTTAGTGAGATTAACAAAATGGTTAGCCCAGTTGATTATGCGTTTTGTTAAATGGGTCGGACGTCGGTTTGTTACTAGACGTGGTCTTCATCCAACACATGATGGGAATGAGAGGTGAGTAAAATGAAACTAAAACACTTTTTATTGATTGGTACAGGTTTTATGTTATTTGGTGGAATTCTGGTAGCAGGAACGTACACTGCAGGAGCACAAAAAACAATCGTTTGGGAAAATGGACCTAAACTATTGGATATGAAAGAACATACGGAAAAATTTAAGGCGAATGAAATCAAAAACTTAGTTATCCAAGCAGAAAATCAAGAGATCAATATCAGACAAGGATTGGATTTTGAAGTTACGACGCAATATGAAAAGTCGGATGAACCAAAAGTTGTTCTCAAAGATCAAACTCTGTCGATTCGAGCAAAAGGAAAACAAGAATATCCAATGCAAATTAGTTTAGAAGATACTCATCCAGAAATAACAATTACGGTACCAAAAGAAATCTCATTAAGTGATATTACGATTGAAAGCAGCAATAATCGCTTAACGATGACAGATATTACAACTAAAAATTTAGCGGTTGACTCATATTCAGATAGCTGGTTGAGTTTTATTGGTTTAAAAACAGATTCAGTGACAGTCAAAGACCGATTTAGCTCTGTTGATTTCAGTCGATTAAAGGCTAAAAAAGGAAACTTTACTGGTGAGGGAAGTAATTTTTACTTTTATGATAGTGCGTTGACAGACTCAAGTACGATTGTTGTTAAAAATGGTTCTGTTCGATTGAATGACGTCGATGTTCCTGGGTATCAATTGACACTTGCGGGAGATTCAACTTTCCAAGTAAACAATGAAACACGTGAAGGCTCTTCTTTTGAAAAAGGAAATTCGAAAAAAGGACTAACGATTGAAGGTAAAGATACATTTATTGAATGGATGGATGAAAAATACCAAAATTCGATGAGTGAACAGATGGACGAAATGGATGACATGGACGATATGGGGGATCATATGGATCAACAAATGGATCACATGGATAACCATATGGAAGATGAAACTGAATAGAATTTCCGAAAAATGGTATTGAGACAGTTTTTTTGTTTCAATATCATTTTTTGTTTCGCTTAAGTTGTTTTCTTATAGTAAGATAGGTATAGACAAATGAGATGTTGAAACTTAGCAAAAGAATTAGGGTGGGGAAAATGAAAACAGAAGATGTTCAGCGAGAACAACTACGAGAAAAAATGCTTGAGTTACACGCGCAATTAAAATCATTGAACGAATTGTATTATGATGATGACAATGAAAAAGTAGCGATTGAGTATCCCAAAAATTCAGAAGGCCGTCAGTTAGAACAAGTACATAATGAAATGTTTCGCCATTTAATGAAAGTGAAAAAGGAGATGGATTATTACTCTTTGCCAATCACAGATACTGGTGTTTTACAATATGATGCTAGTAAAGAACGCTTTATTTTTAAGTCTGTCCGAAAAAATATTGTTCTTAATGCGGGAATGGATTTGGAAATTTTAGTTGAAGATTACTTTACAGAACAAAAACACTGGGTCAGAACTCGATTGGAGTATTTGCCGAAAGCTGCTGGCGGAACGCACTCAACGGGGTGGTTCATCAGCGAAGATAAAGATTTGGAATTAGAAGGTGCATTAGCAAGACTGAGAATAACGGAATAGTCAGTAAAGAAAGTTGATGCTATTGTGCAGAAGGAGGAGAGATTTTGAAAATGAATGAGAAAAAAGCACTCTATATCAATGGGTATATTGGCTTAGTTGGTGTCATTGTTTTAGCAATCATGGGTGCCATTTTATTCTATTTTGGAACGGTAGCAACTAGTCCAGCATTAATAATTATGAGTGTCATTTTGTGGGGAATTGCTTGTTTATTAGTTAGTTCAGCAACTGTGGTCAGTCCAAATCAATCAAAAGCTATTTTGCTTTTTGGTAATTATTTAGGAACAATTAAAGAGAATGGTTTTTTTCTAACGGTTCCGTTAACCAATAAAATCAACGTATCACTTAAAGTTCGAAATTTTAACAGTTCTGTTTTAAAAGTAAATGACTTAGATGGAAATCCAATTGAGATTTCTGCTGTTGTCGTTTTTAAAGTAGTCGATACGGCGAAAGCTTTGTTTGATGTTGCTTATTATCAAGACTTTGTGGAAATCCAAAGTGAAACAGCTGTTCGTCATATTGCAAGTCAATATCCATATGATACTTTCAATGATACTGATATTACTTTACGTGGAAATACGACCGAAGTTTCAGATAAATTAGCAACAGAACTTCAAGAACGTCTAGCTGTTGCCGGAGTTGAAGTCATCGAAGCAAGATTGAATCATTTAGCTTATGCGACTGAAATTGCGAGTGCCATGTTGCAAAGACAGCAAGCAAAAGCAATTCTTTCTGCACGTCAGACAATCGTTGAAGGTGCGGTAACAATGACTCAAATGGCACTGGAACAAATTGAAGCGGGTCAAGAAATCAACTTTACGGACGACCGCAAAGTTCAACTAATCAATAACTTGTTAGTCTCGATTATTACGGATAAAGGAACGCAGCCGGTGATTAACACAGGGGATTTAACTGACCGAAAATAAACAATGATTGAAAGTAAAAAACAAAGAGAGTGGGGCGGTTTGCCTCACTCTCTTTTATTTGAAGAAAGTTCATTATCAGGTCGAAAGGCCTTCTTTGAAACGTGCTAACAATATTGAAAGATGACTGATAGAGGAATCTAAGGCATGTTCGTTTCTTTTTTTCTATACTTAGTTCATCAAGTTAAAAGAGAGGGCAAAATGATGAAAAAATTTCTGATTGGCTTATTGATTGTCGCTGGTATCGGAGTCGCTGGTTTGAAAATAGCGGATGCCGTAGTTTTAGGTGGCGATGACTATTATGTACAAATTACGACAAACGGTGAAAAATTAGTTCAAAAAGATGATAAAAATCAAGAAGTGATTACTTATCAATACACTTTGCCGGGCTTTAACAAAGAAGGCGCAGAAAAAGAATTAGAATTTCAAGGGATGCAAACACGTCCGTTGCGAAAAAATGCGTATCTTAAAGTAGTCTGGAATAAAAATAAAGGTGTAACTGGTTATGAAGAAGTTGAAAAATCAGCAATACCTAAAGCAGCACAAGAAAAATTAACTAAAGGGTAGGCGCAAAAATGGAAAAAATTGTTGAAATTCAAGATGTAACAAAAGTATATGGAAAAAATAATGAAAAGAAAACAACAGCTTTAGATGGCATTTCATTTTCAGTAGAAAAAGGTGAATTTATCGGAATCATGGGAGCATCTGGTTCTGGTAAATCAACTTTGTTAAATATTTTATCTACTTTAGATAAACCAACAGATGGTCACATTCGAATCAATCAAAAAGATGTGACTACTTTAAAAGGGAATCAACTAGCTGATTTTCGTGCCAAAGAAATTGGATTTATTTTCCAAGACTTCAATTTATTGGAAAACTTAACAGCACAAGAAAATATTGCAGTACCATTATCTTTGCAAGGTGTTCGTCCAAAAGAAATCAAGCAAAGAGTCAAACAAATTGCAGAACGTTTATCAATCAGCCATATTTTAGACAGCTATCCTTCAGCTATTTCTGGTGGACAAAAACAACGTGTAGCGGCTGCTAGAGCATTGATTACCCAACCAACGATTCTATTAGGTGACGAGCCAACCGGAGCGTTAGATTCCAAGAGTGCGCGGGATCTATTAGATACAATGGATGAATTGAACCAAAAAGATAACGTTTCTATTTTACTCGTAACACATGATCCTTTTTCAGCAAGTTATTGTCAACGAATTTTATTTATCAAAGATGGCGGAATCCATCAAGAAGTTAAACGAGGCGATCAAAGTCGTGAAGCATTTTATCGTCAAATTTTAACTATCCTAGGAAATTTGGAACAGTAAGGGGGAGAGAATATGCTTTGGAAACTATCACTTACTGGTATTAAGAGTCGCTTGCGAGATTATCTTGTCCTATTTTCAGGATTAGTTATGGCATCAGCAATTTTTTACATGTTTGAGTCAATGGCAAGTAATGAAGCCTTTCTAACAAGTAATTCAACGATTTCATCAACAGTTATTATCTTTCGACTAGGCTCAGTATTATTGAGTATTATCACTTTTGTCTATATCCTGTATGCTAATTCATTTTTGATGACGATGCGTCAAAAAGATTATGCGATGTTTATGATGCTAGGTGCTAAGGGTCGAAAGATTGCACAAATGATTTTTTCAGAAACCTTTATTGTGGGGATTTTGGCAACATTGGTTGGCTCAGTTGTTGGAATGGGATTGACTAGTATTGTTAGTCATTTATTAGTCCAACAATTAAATATAAAAATCTCTCATTTTTCACCATTTAGCGTTCATGGATTGTTGATTACGATTGTGTTCTTCTCTATTTTATTTTTATTAGCAGCCATTGTTAATGCATTTTCAATCGTTAAAAAACCAATCTTAACATTGATTCGTGCGGATCAAACTCCGACACAAATGAAGCAACATAAGTTTTTATTTTTCCTTGAAGTTGTGTTGGGGATTGCCAGCTTAACATGTGGCTATTACATGATGCAAAACTTAGAAAAATTCCAGTTGTTTGGAATCGTCATTGCTTTGGTTACGATTGTTTTAGGGACGTATTTTATTTTCCATTCGGTCATTATCTTCTGTTTATCATTACTGAAAAAAGCAGATGGTATCGCATTAAGAAAGCTGAATAATTTTACTTTATCACAGTTAAGTTTTCGAATTCGCGAATATACACAAATGCTTTCGATGGTAGCAATGTTGTTTGCTTTAGCATTAGGTGCGCTCACTGTCGGTTTGGGCTTCAAAAATGAAATTTCAAAAATGACAAATAACTTTACTGTTTATGATGTCGTGTTGAACAACGCGCAAAAAATTGATCAACAAGAGGTTGCAAAACTAGATCCTAAAGTGAATGCTTCTTATACGCAAAAAGAAGATGAACAAACCATTTACTATCTTTCTGAACAATTTGAGCAAACGCCATTTATTGTGAAAGAAGGAATGAATGGCGATAGAAATATCAAACCAAAGAACAAAGAAATTACAGCAACACAATTGGCTCAAGAGCTTACTTTACAAGATAGTTTACGGGAGTATGAGTTGCCTGAACAGCAACCAAAAGAAATAAAATTGGTTTCACAAGAAGAATTCAGTCAGTTGAATTTACCTGAAACGACTTTACAGCTTATTCAAGTAACAGATTTTGACAAGCAATTGAGTAACCTTGAAAAACTGGTAGCGGAAAATAAAGCAAATAATGAAGAACTAAAAAACGTTGACTACAGCTTTACGCAAAAAGCAGATGTTTACAATACGTTTAACAGTATGTTTTCAGGATTTGAATTTATGGGCTTCTTCTTAGGCTTAGCTTTCTTGACAATGTTAGCAAGTTGTTTGATGTTCAAGATTCTTTCTGGAAGTAAGAGCGATCAAGTGCGTTATGAAATGTTACAAAAAATTGGTACACGTCAAGGGTTACTAACACAATCGATTCGCCGAGAAATTGGTGTCTTATTCTTAGCACCAGGACTTTTAGGTGTTGTTCACGTCCTATTCGGCTTACAAATGTTCAAATTATTGATGAGTGATCCTTACGATAATTTGTGGTTGCCATTTACAATTTTCTTTGTCTTATACTTTGTTTATTATGTAATAACGACATGGTTGTATACGGGAATCGTATTGAAAAAGAAAGCATAAAAAACAGGAAGAGGACTAACATGCGCGCGCATGTTAGTCCTCTATTTTTTGCGGATCTGCTTTCTGACCTAAAAAAAAACGGAACAACTACTTTTTGTGTATATCTTTGTTTTTTTTACAAAAAAATCATGTTGCACGTCCTACAATTGCTTGCTGTTCTAATAATTCCATAATAGATTCCAGTGAAAGATTGGTGTGCTGTTTCTGACTAGCTCGTTTTCGATAAGCAGTTGGCGTTTCACCAGTCTTTTTTTTAAAGATTCGGCTAAAGACAACTAAGCTATGAAAGCCGGACTGAAAAGCAATATTTTCAACGGAATCATCTGACATCAACAATAAAAAAGCAGCACGATTGATTCGGATACCTAATAACCATTCTTTGACACTTACCCCAATATTTTCATGGAAGGTACGGGAGAGGTGGCTACGGTTGACCGATAATGCGTCAGCAACTTCTTGGATAGTGAGTTCCTCTGTTGCATGGGCTTGAATGTATTCGATTGCTTCAATCGTTAAACGTGAAATGTTTTGAGGTGTACTTAAGTGATTTTTTCCACCATCTACTAGTAATTTTTCAAAAAAGCGATACAACAACTCATTCAATTTGATTTCATTTAGTAGCGTGTCTGGCGCATAATCAAAACAAGCTAAAATCAATTGACTATAGTCAACTAACTGATTTGAGCGAAACGTATACTCATTTTCTTTAAAAGGGGAATGCTTAATCAATTCCTCTGCTTCTTTTCCACCAAAGGAAAGCCAAGCGTAGACCCAAGGATTGGTTACATCAGAGCGATAAAAAGTTTGATCGCCTGGACGAATGAGAAATAAATCTCCTTTTTTTAAATGATACTTTTGCTGATTGACCGAGTACACACCCTCACCATCCAAGATGATATGTAGAACAAAATGTTGTCGGATAGCTGGTCCAAAAGAGTGGAAAGGCATGGTTTTAGAAAATCCACAAAAATTAAAGTAAAGTTCACTTGATAAAAAATGATGTTCTTTTCGTAAAAATACAGTTTGTTCCATCTGCTCAGCCCCTTTTCTTCAAGGTACGCTTACTCGGAAAAAAATGCAACAAAAAGTTAAATTTGTATCACATGATAGTAATAAAAAGAAAGCGATTACTTGATATAATGAATGAGAAATAATCAACTATGGAATGAAAAGAGGGCGACAGTATGCAAATCAAAGAGCAAGAATTTGGGAATGATTCCCATTTGATCACATTAATCAATGATCAAAAGACAGAATTGGCTGTTACTGATTTTGGCGCACGAATCGTTCATTTACAGACGCTAATTGATGGAACAAAACGTGAATTGATCCTAGGATTTGATCATGCAGAAGAATATCTTTCGAAAGACGCGTATATCGGTGCAACAATTGGTCGAACAGCTGGTCGAATCGCTAAGGGAAAATTTTATCTGGACAATCAAGAGTATCAGGCAAAAGTCAGTGAAGAAACAGGACATTGTTTACATGGTGGAGATCCTAGCTTTGAAAAGAAAAATTGGCCATACACGATTATCAAAGGTGAAAATGAAACTTCAGTTATTTTCTATTTAACAAGTCCTAATCAAGAAAATGGTTTTCCGGGTAATTTAGACGTGGAAGCACGCTATACTTTAACAAATGATGATGTTTGGCGAATAAGTATTCGCGGAATTAGCGATCAATTGACTTTATTTAATCCAACCAATCATGTGTATTTTAATCTAACAGGAGATGTAACTGAACCAATCGATCAGCATGAATTATGGTTAGCAAGTCAATTTTTTGCTCCTTTACAAAAAGATTTGATTCCAAAAGGGGAAGTCGCACCGGTCAAAGGGACAGCATTCGATTTTACAACGCCAAAAGTCCTTTCAGATGTTTTTATTAGTGATTTTCCACAAGCCAAAATGGTTGGCGGGATGGATCATCCGTTTTTCTTACAGAAAACAGGACAAATGAATCAAGTAGCAAAATTAACAAGTCCAGATAAAAAGGTTGCGATCCAAGTTGCAACCAATGCAGGAAGCATTGTCTTGTTTACCGCAAATTTTGGTGATGATGCACCAGTTATGCGCGGAGACAAACTAGTGAATCATGGCGGAATCACCTTTGAAACGCAAGAAGCTCCTGGATCAGAACGATTTGAAAGCTTTGGCGACATTACGCTTTTACCTAACCAGTCACGTGAGTTTGTGACAGAATATCAAATAAAAAAATAGATGAATGAGGGATATCAGATGGAAAAAATAGCTGAAGTAACAGCAGCATTTCATAAATTATTTGGGGAAAAAGCAACCAGTGCATTTTTTGCTCCAGGTCGAATCAATTTGATTGGAGAACATACGGATTACAATGGGGGACATGTGTTTCCAGCATCAATTACGTATGGAACTTATGGTGTAGCAGCGCCAAGAGAAGACAATCAAGTGAAAGTTTACTCGCTAAACTTTGAAGAAGTTGGTTTGATTACTTTTTCTTTGGATAACTTAAATTATACAAAAGAGGATAACTGGGCAAACTATGTCAAAGGATTTATTCTAAAAGTCCAAGAAGCAGGCTATCCGATTACTCATGGTTTTGAACTTGTGATTGAAGGAACGATTCCCAATGGTGCTGGTTTATCAAGTAGCGCTTCATTGGAACTGCTAGTAGGAGTAATGTTAGAGGATTTGTATGATTTACCAATTAGTCGTTTAGAATTGGTTAAAATCGGTCAAAAAGTTGAAAATGAATTTATTGGAGTCAATTCAGGAATTATGGATCAATTTGCAATTGGTTTTGGTCAAAAAGAACAGGCTATTTTATTAGATACGAATACCTTAGTCTATGAAATGGTGCCGACCGAATTAGGAGACTACGCAATTGTAATCATGAATACGAACAAACGTCGCGAACTAGCAGACTCGAAATATAATGAGCGCCGTGGTGAGTGTGAAGAGGCATTGAAACGCCTACAAACAGTTGTCGATATCCAATCATTAGGGGAATTAGATGAAGAAACATTCCGAAGCTACAGTGAAGCGATTGGGGATGCTATTTTAACAAAGCGTGCCAAACACGCAGTGACAGAAAATCAACGGACATTGAAAGCAAAAGATGCTTTAGTAGCGGGTGATTTAGTTTTATTTGGGCAACTGTTGAATGCCTCGCATGAATCATTGCAACATGACTATGAAGTAACTGGCATCGAGTTGGATACTTTAGTTCAAGCAGCTCAAGCGCAAACGGGTGTATTGGGTGCTAGAATGACGGGAGCAGGTTTTGGCGGATGCGCGATTGCATTAGTAAAAGAAGAAGCTATCCTTGTATTTGAAGAAAAAGTCAAAGAAACTTATCTAGAAAAAATTGGTTATGCACCTGATTTCTATGTTGCTCATATTGGGGATGGCGCACAGAAGATCAAATAAGCGAAAGAAAATATAAAAAGGGAGGGGCTGTGACAAGCGTATTGTCACAGCCCCTCTTTCCGAATTGTTTGAAGCTTAACGTTTAAAGCCACAACCTTATTCTCGGTGTTCCCAAAGCAACTCCTCAAGATAGTTTGCAACCACTTCAAAATATGGAAATCTATTTTGAGTGCTTGCTCGCTATCTTGTCGGAGCTAGACGCTTTGAGCCACAACCTTACCCTCGGTGTTCCCAAAGCAACTCCTTCAAAATAAGCCCAAATTACTCAAAAATTTGAAGAACAATTTCTGGTAATTTGTTTTTATTTATTAGAGCTGGGTACTTCTTTTACAACCTCACTTTTACTTTATTTAAAAAGTGGAAAGTCTAACCAAAAGGATTTGTTTAAACTTAAAAAACTAACCATTGGTAATTCATTTGATTTAACTGTTAACGTTTGTGTTTCTGGAATCTGGTTCACAGTGAAGTGATACCATAACTCCCAAACATTTGCGACTTTCAACCCAGAAAGGAAAGCGGGTGAATTGATGTTCGATTTAATGATAGGTAAATCTAGCACATCACTAAACGTTAAATGATTCTTTTTCCAAACAGTTGGAACCGTTAGAAGTTGTTCTGTTGATTTTGTTTGTGTCTTAATTGGTTCTTCTTTGGCTTCATCATATTTTGTTAAATCATACGCTTTGATGATCGCATTTAATTTTTTCGAATACTGTTTATCTGTTGCGTAGCGACCTTCAAGATATTTCGTCGCATCTTCGTAAGATTTAGCTTCAGATTTCCAAATTGGCTTATAGAAATCTTTATTTCCAGATAAACCATTTTTGATTAAATCAGCATAGTCTTCCAAGCTTTCTTTGTAAGAAGGATATTTACGGAACTGCGCTTTGATTTGGTAGCTCTGCCCAGCTTCGTCTTGCTCAAGTGTGTTAAAGGAAACACTTGAACCTTCAAAATCGCCTTTGATTCCAAAAAGATTATAATTTGGTTCGCTAGACAATAAGCTATTTCCTGAACCACTTTCTAGAATAGCCTGTGCCATCATTACTGAAGCGTAGATGCCTTCTTTTTGTCCAATCTCTTGAGCAAAATCAGCAATTTCCTTTAAGAAATCATCAGTTGATTGATTTTTAGAAAATGAAAAATCACCTAGATTATCTAAAGCAGAGGAACCAATAGAATTAGCTAATGATCCAGATGCTACTGGCAAACCAGCTAAGTTCACCCGGACGGCAAAGTCAGGTGTGTAATCAGCAATGGAAGTAATACGAACATGATCGCCTGGTTGAGGGGCGTGAATGTATTGTCCATTACCAATGTAGATTGCTACGTGATGTGTCACACCAGAAGATGGTCCCCAGAATAACAAGTCACCAGGTTGTGCTTGGCTAACTGGAATTTGAGTACCAGCGTATTGTTGTTCACCTGTCCAGCCACCAATATAATGACCAGTAGCTTGCATATACACGTAATAAGCTAGCCCAGAACAATCAAAAGTTGAAGCGCCTTTTGCTCCCCAAACATAAGGACTTCCAAGATATTTGTATGCTTCTTTGACGATGGCCTGCTGAACGCTTGTCGTATTCTCTGGTAAAACGGCATCTGTTGGTGTTTTTGTGACAAAGTCAGAAGTCGAAGCAGAAGGACTTTCTGTCTTTGGTTGTGTTACATTTGTTGAAGGTCGCTGATTGTTTGTTGAAGAATGATTCCCAGTGCTTGGTTTAGATGAACCTTTTTGTGAATTATTCGTTGATCCAGCAGGCTTCGATGGTTTATTAGTGCTTGAATTTGATGTATTACCTTTATCAGAAGAGTCTGTTGTACTACTGCTTTCTGTAGTGCTTGAATCAGGAGTTGTACTGTCTTCTGTCGGAGCTGTTGAGCTGTCCGAGGTATTTTCAGTAGTGCTATCTGAAGTATTGTCTGTACCTTCACTTGGAGCAGTCGAAGGTTCTGTTGATTCTTCTGTTGAAGAATCAGGAAGGGCTTCAAAGGTTGCATTGATTACTAAGTTGGCTGCGCCAACAACAAATGTTTGATTTGTGTAATCAACGGTTTGAACACCATCAATTTGAACAGATGCAACTTGTTCGCCAGCATCTGGTGTAATCGTGTAGTTCAATTGTGTTCCTTCTGTTAACCCAGTTAAGACACCACCATTGATAGTTAAAGGCTGACCATCCATTGTTGTAATAGTAATCTTGCCAATCAATGCTGGATTAATTGTTGCTGTGTAAGTAGCTTCTGCTGGTGTTTCGCTCTCTGGTTGAGAGGAAGAGTCAGTAGAAGTTGTCGTGTCTGACGTGCTGGTCTCGGGTTGTTCCGAGGCTACGACTGAACTTTCGGCCGTTGCAACTTGTGGTTCTTCTGTTGCAAAAACGGACTGAGTAGATAAGATAGTCGGAGCAATGAGCCACGTAGCCGCTAACAGGCGAATCGCCTTATTATTCTTCATAGTCATCTAGTCCTTTTCATTTTTTTTGCTCATATCCAAGTAGTTCATAAAATACTCTTTAACTGGTAAAGCGGTTCGCCATTTTTTAATGAAAGAACCTACTTTTCTGACAGAGTAGCTGGCATAGTTACGAGTAAAAGTTGTCTGGCTTAAATTTTTGGGTATCGTTCTTACTTTGTTGGGGAAAGAGTGTGGTTCAAAATAAGATACGCATACTCTATCCAATTGTACCAGAAGATGAGCAGTTCGACAAAAAATTAGTTAAATAAAGGGACGTAAAAAATAAAAAAAACTCCAAACAGTGAGAAAACTCATTGTTTGGAGGAAAGATTATTCTTGGGGCATTAAAGTTTCATCAAACCCGCTAACTAAGGTAGTAATCATTGCAACTACTAAGCTGACAGCAAGTCCGATGACGTACCACCAAAATGTACTTGAAATAAATGCAGGAAGAGTGGTCAAGCTACCAAAGACAAAAGCGATTGCTTTTACTTTCGCAAAGCCCATGACTGCGCCACCAGCTGCAGCACCGATACAAGCAGCTACAAAAGGTTTTTTCAAAGGAATTGCAATGCCGTAAACAGTTGGTTCAGTGACTCCGGCTAATAAAATAGAAGCAAAAGCTGAGCCAGAAATCGAGCGTGTTCTTGACTGTTTACTTTTTTGAAACACACCTAAAGCTGCTCCAGCCATTCCAAAATTTGCTGCTCCAGTTAATGGAACGATGCGGTCAAAGCCAAAACTTGAAATGTTGCTAATCATGACTGGGTTGACAGCCCACTGAATACCGAAAATCACCAAGATATTCCAGCCACCGGCAATAATTGCGCCACTAATTGGTCCGTTAATGTCCATCATCCAAGTAATGACAGCAGCTAATCCTTCACCCAAGTACACACCTGCGGGGCCAAATACCATTAAGGTTAATGGGACTGTAATCACTAAAGAAAGCAAGGGAACAAAAACTAATTGCATACTTTCACGAATATATTTTTTTAGAAATTTTTCTACAAAAGAGTAAAAGAAAATCCCTAAAATAGCTGGCATCACTGTAGATGTATATTGCATTAGTACCACGGGAATACCTAGAAAATCAGTTGAAACTTTCCCTCCACTTGTCAAAAGACCAGTCAAATTTGGCTCAATCAAAGCAGCTGCAATGACACCTGCAATATAGCCGTTGACTTTAAATGTTTTGGCTGCAGAAAATGCTAGAAAAATAGGTAAGAAATAAAAGACAGCATTGGAAGCAGCGGCTAAGATATGGTAAGTCCCGCTGGTCTCACTTAACCAACCAAGTGTTGTTGCTAATACAACTAATCCTTTTAAAATTCCTGAACCAGCAAAAAGTGGGATGATTGGTGTAAATATTTCAGAAATCAAGCCAAATAATTTTTCGATGGGGTTCAACTTTTCTTTGGTTGCCGATTGATCCAACTGTTGGCTCAAGGCTTTATACGTTTCACTTAATCCTTGTTCCATGATGACTTCTGCGTATTTATCTAAAAGAATGAAATATTTTACATCAGGAATTTGTTGGATGATTTCATTTGACTCAGTCGCAGGTTGTTTCTTTAACTGGATACGCAATCGGGTTGCACAAGGGGTAATCGATTCAATATTATTTTTTCCACCTAATTGAGTAAGCAAAAGCTGAACTTGTTCCGACAATAAAAGTTGTTCTGGTTGAATGATTTTTTCCATTAGAAAACCACTCCACTCACCAAAATAATATTTGCATAAGGCGTCATTTCACCTGTGCGGATAAACGCATGGCAATTCGTTAAGTCTTGTTTCATTTCCTCATGAGGAATAAAAGTGATAGGCGTTTCAGGCATCAATTGTTTGATTTGCTCTAGTAAATCAGGATTCATTGTCTTTATTTCTTCTGCCAGTTCAATTGATTGGACTTCTAGTTCTTCTAAGACATTTTCTAAAACAGTCATAAAATTAGGTACACCATTCGTGACAGCAAGATCAATTTTTTCAGTTCCAAAAGGTACGGGCATGCCAGCATCACCAATACTTAGTTTGTCAAAGTGTCCCATTTGTGAAATAACTCTAGAAATATCTGAATTGATAACTTTACTTTTTTTCATATCAAGATCCATCCTTTTTTATTAAATGTATGTGGTCATGTTATTCAAATGTTAAGTCTGTACGATGTGGGATTGATGGTTGTGCACCATAACTTTGAACAGCGACAGAAGAAGCAAGATTGCCGTAACGAATTGCCTCTGGTAAGTTACTAAAATCTGGATTCAATTGGCTACTTAAGGCACCAATGAATGTATCTCCGGCAGCGGTAGTATCAACTGCTTTTACTTTAAAAGCAGGGACAATACCATGTTGAGTTGCAGTGTGATAGAAGGCACCTTTGCTTCCTAAAGTAATAATCACTGTTTCAATTCCAAGTTGGTGAAGAGCAGTAGCAGCTTGGAATAAACTTGCTTCATCTGTTACTTCAATTCCAGTAATAATTTCTGTTTCAGTTTCATTTGGAATAATGACATCTGTTTGTGCAAGTAGTTCTGTTGGGATTGTTTTAAGAGCTGGTGCAGGATTCAAAATCGTTTTCTTCCCAGCTTTTTTGGCAAGGGTAAAAGCAGCCAAGGTTGCATCTAAACTACTTTCAAACTGTGCAATTAGGAAATCACTGTTTTCAATCAGCGCTTTTTGTTGTTGAACTTCTGCTTCATGAAAAGCATTATTTGCACCAGCATGGATCAAAATACTATTTTCGCCAGCATCGTCAACCATAATCATTGCTTGACCAGTTGCAGTGTCAGCAATTGTAGAAATGCCAGAGATGTCGATTTGTTCCTTTGCCAATAAATCAAGTAGAGTAGCCCCTTCATTATCATCGCCAACTGCACCGATAAAAGCTGTGTTTGCACCAGAACGTTTTGCTGCAACAGCTTGATTTGCACCTTTTCCTCCGCCTGAATGGAAGATGTCACTTGTGTGTAGTGTTTCGCCTGGTTTAGGCATTTTTGTTAAACGTAAAGTCGTATCCATATTGATACTGCCAATAACTGTAACCGCGTTCATTTTTGAACCTCCAAAAAGTCAATGAGATTTTTCCTTGCAAGAAAATAAATTAAAACGTTTTATTAAAACGTTTTAATAACTTGGCTAAAATATAGCACACCTTGAAAGCTATTTCAAGGGTGCTGTTGAAAATCTTTTTTCTAAATGGACTGGCAGTAGTTTCTCTTCTTGATTTTTTTCGGGATGCTGAATACGTTCTAATAAAAGTTTCGCTGCTTCTTGTCCTAACTCGAAGATTGGTTGAGCAATTGTCGTAAGTTTTGGTTTTACATACTCGGACATATCTACATTATCATAACCAATAATACTATAATCATCGGGTATTTTTTTTCCTAATTCTTCTAGCCCGCGATACAAGCCAAATGCTAATTCGTCATTTAAAGCAAAAATGGCGGTTGCTTCAGAAGCAACGATTTGGTTAGTTATTTGGTAACCGCCTTGTTTGGAAAAAGCTGTCGGGATGAGAAGCAGTTGATTGTAGTCAATTTGATAAGCATCTGCTGCTGATTTAAACCCTTCGATTCTTTCTTGAACATTTGCTGGTGGATTCTCTGGATAAACGAGGGCAACTTGTTGATGTCTTAAAGAGAACAAGTGTGTACCAGCTAAGTAGCCTCCACGAAAATCATCTGTGCGCACTGAGTCACTAAAATCTTCTGCTTTCTTTTGATCCAAGACAATAAATGGACGCCCTTGTTGTTGCAAATCTTCCTTGATTGCCTGAGTCGAGATTGCAGAAGAAGCGATGATAAATCCATCTACACCACGGCGTGTTAGTTCTGAAAGATACTGGACTTCTTTTTGTTGATTGGAGTCGGCATTACAAAGAATGGTAACGAAATGTTGTTGATATAAAATTTCTTCGATCCCTCGCATGAGTAGATTGAAAAAAGGATTCGTAATATCAGGAACAAGTACACCAATTGTTTTTGTTTCTTTCGTAATCATTTGACGCGCAAAATAATCGGCTTGGTAACCAAGTTCATTTTTGGCAGTTAGGACTTTTTCGACCGTCTTTGAACTAAATTTATCTTCGTTGCCATTTAAAATTTGCGAAACAGTGGCAATCGAGACACCGGAATGATGTGCAACATCTTTAATTGTTACTTTTTTTTTCACCATGACTTTCCATACTCCTATCTAAATCTTGTGGCTATTTTCCCATGAAATGTTAAAGAAGTAAACGAAATCATTCGATAAAAGTAGATTCAGATTGATTTTAAAAAAGAAAAATTTTTTGAAGTAGGATGAGGCAGGCAGTTAGTCGAAAATAGTCAAGTAAGTTTTACAAACGCTTCCTTTTCAGCTATAATAATTTTGAGCAACTTGTATATATAAGTTTGGAGACGAATAATTTAATGGAGGAGAGTATATGTCATTTAAAGAAAAAGTCATTTATCAAATTTATCCAAAATCATTTAATGATACGGATCATGATGGAATTGGCGACTTGAATGGTATTCGAGAGAAATTACCTTATTTACGTGAGCTGGGTATAGATATGGTTTGGTTAAATCCAGTTTATCCTAGTCCACAAAAAGATAATGGCTATGATATTTCAGATTATTTAGCTATTGATCCATTGTTTGGGACGATGGAAGAATTTGAAGCGTTAATCAAAGAAGGAAAAGATTATCAGATTGAGTTTATGCTTGATATGGTTTTGAATCATGTATCGATTGAACATGAATGGTTTCAAAAAGCACTAGCGGGAGATAAATATTATCAAGATTTCTTTTATATCCGTGATGAACCAACTGACTGGGTTTCAAAATTTGGTGGGAATGCATGGGCACCATTTGGAGAAACAGGAAAATATTATTTACATCTATACGATACTACGCAAGCGGATTTGAATTGGCGTAATCCAGCAGTTCGCGAAGAGCTGTTTAAAGTTGTGCGTTTCTGGATGGAAAAAGGTGTGAAAGGATTTCGTTTTGATGTCATCAATGTGATTGGAAAGGATGAAGTTCTGAAAGACAATCCAGTGAATGATGGAAAACCTGAATATACTGACAAACCAGTCACTCATGATTACTTAAAATGGTTGAATCAAGAAACTTTTGGACGAGATCCAGAGATTATCACAGTTGGTGAGATGAGTGCGACTACTGTTGAAAATTGTATCTTATACACTGAACCAAGTCGACATGAGCTAACAATGACTTTTAATTTCCATCATTTAAAAGTGGATTATGAAAATGGAGATAAGTGGACAACTCCGGCTTTTGATTTTGAAGAATTAAAACGTTTGTTCCATACGTGGGGAGAAGAGATGAGTAAAGGAAATGGTTGGAATGCTTGGTTTTTAAATAACCACGATCAACCACGAGCTTTGAATCGTTTTGTGTCAGTAGACCGTTACCGAAAACAAGGAGCAGAGATGTTAGCGACATTGATTCATCTTAATCGTGGAACACCTTATATTTATATGGGGGAAGAAATCGGAATGATTGATCCGGCGTTTACGTCTATGGCTGATTATGTTGATATTGAAAGTAAAAATGCTTATCAAATGTTAGTGGAAAAAGGCTTGTCAGCTCAGGAAGCCTTTCGTAGAATCCAAGCTAAATCTCGTGATAATTCACGAACACCGATGCAGTGGACCGATGAAGAACATGCAGGTTTCACTACAGGAACACCATGGCTGAAGGTGGGAGCCAGTTATCCTGAGATCAATGTTGAGGCAGCAAAAAATGAGAAAGACCAATCAATTTTTGCCTATTATCAACACTTGATTCAGCTACGCAAAACACACCAAGTAATTTCTGAAGGAGATTATCAAGCCTACGCACCAGAACATCCACAAGTTTATGCCTTCTTACGATCTTATGAGGGACAAAAATTACTTGTTCTAACAAACTTTTATGAAGAAACAACCACAGTTGATCTTCCAGAAGAATTTGTTGAAGGCGAAAGACTGATTGATAACTATTCTGATACAGTCGTAAGCAAAGAATTAACGCTTAAACCGTATCAAGCGATTGCATTACTTGTGAAATAAAAAAGAATTCCTACTCAATTGTTCATTGAGTAGGAATTTTTTTATCAAATAAATATCAATCAAAATAATCATCTTCTGAAAAATCAGCTTCTTCGTATTCACCTTTATCACCGTAATACTTATTGTAACGTTGCTTGAATTTTTTAAAAGCAAAGACAACCAGTAATTTTAGTAAAGTATAGATTGGGATACCAAAGATCACACCCATTATTCCAAGTAAGTCACCCATAACGAGCAGCACAATCAAAATCGTTATAGGATGAACTTGTAGTCGGTTCCCAATCACACGCGGAATGACTAGGTCACCATGAAGCAACTGGACTATGAACCAAACAAGGACAAATTTTACGACCATAAAAGTTGAATCTTGGAAGGCGATAAAAAGTCCAGGAAAGAAGGCAATGAATGGTCCAATATAAGGAATGATACATAACACACCAGCAGCAATAGCTAGGATGCTAGCAAAATCAATTCCAATGAGTAAAAATGTGACCCAGTAAATAGCTCCTAAAATAAACGAAGAAATAATTTGTCCTTTCAAAAATGCACCTAATTGTTGGTTAGCGATTTTAGTCAATTCTTGGAAATCCTTGCGAAATGCCGGTGGAACGATTTTTAATACTGATTGGTAGAAACCATGTGGATTTTGAAGCAAGAAAAATGCAACGATAGGACCAGTAAACAGAGTAATAAAAGTAGTTGTTACGGCAGAGAACAGATTACTGATACTTTGCGCTCCACTTTCCCAGTAATTACCAATGAAAGATGTTGCTTGGTCTGTAAAATTATCAATTGAAGAGAAGAATTCATTGAATTTATTAGCAAAAGGTGTGTGTTCTAAAATATTTCTGACACCTTCTTGAAAATCATTAAATAAGTTTGGTAAGCTGTCAAATAACTCGGTTGCTTGCTGTTGTAGAAAGGGTGCAAACCAGACACTTCCTAAACCAATCACGGCAAAAATCAAGACATACACCAAAATAACAGCAATATTACGTGACATCCATTTACTTAAACGCCGAATAATTGGATCCAGTAAATAATACAAAATAAGTGCAAATAGTACAGGTGGTAATGATGCTGCAAAAATAACTCCTAAAGGTTTAAAGATAAAGGCAACTTGCCAAAACACATAAATGACTAAGGCAAGCATTACTAACAAGCCCAGTACGTAATACGAAGTTTTTCCCCCTAAAAATTGAATCAGTCGAGCGTTCGATTTTTTGTTCAATTTTTTTCCTCCTTTTCTTTCTTTTGTTTTTATTATAGTCAGAAGTTAACCGAAAAAGAAAATGAAACAAACTAAATATGGAAGAAATCTGATATTAAAAAAAAATCCTCAATCGATTAGTAAAATGCTAACGAGTTGAGGAGTAAGCTTGTTATGAAATAATTTTTTTTAAGCCGCGAATCGAGATGGGGACTGTTTCACCGTTTGCTAAAGTGACTTCTCTTTTTTTCTTATCAATAGTTCGAATATTTAGTTTGTTAATAACGTATGACTTGTGGCAACGAATAAAGTAATTATTTTTTTTCTCAATATCTTTGATTTTATCGTAGAACTGAAGATGAGCATGAGTCATGTGTACTTCAAGTTTATGTGGTGTAACTGCTGATGTGGAAAAATATTGAATCTCGTCTAGTGGGAGAAATTTGATTTCTCCGTTGAATTCTAGCTTAAAGATGTCCTTTTGAGGTTGAGAATTATGAAAGTTAAGAACGATTTTACTTAAGATGTGTTCTAAACGGTCTTTTAACTCAAAGACATCTTCTTTCAAAATATAATCGGTTGGTTCAATTCGATTTTTTAGAATTTCTAAAGAAAAGTCAGAGTTAGCCGTCACATAAATAATCTTGCCTAATGGATCCATTTGACGAATTTCTTTTCCAAGCGTAATGCCGGTTAATTCATGGCTTTGGATTTCCGTATCCAAAAAATAAATACCGAAATCAGCAGTTCGACGACGGGCAATTTCAAGAAGTTCATTTGGATCAGTTGAAGAAACAGCAACTTGACTGTTGAGGTCTTCAAGAGTGATCTGATTTTTTATGACAGTTGTGATAATTTCTAATTGCCGTGGGTCTTTTTCGCAAATATAAATCGGAATCATATCAATACTCCTTCACTTAAAATAAATTGCTAGGTATCAAACAATGTTTCAGTAAATGAACGCTATTTTTGTTATGTTCATTCCAGTTCGGTTAGTTAGAGACCTGAACGTTAGATTGTAGCTGAAGTCTAATGTTTATCGTGAGAAACCATCATCTAAATTTTAAGGATTATTGCTTAGTCAGAGATTCTTTTTCCCCACGGTGTACCAAAAATAGCTGAAAACTCTTAGTTAAAAGTGTAATAAAAAAAAGTGAACAAAAACGGTTCACTCAAAAAATGTATGTTTCAGCTCATAACTGTCCGATTTCATTTAACTGTTATGTATAATTACTAGATCTTGTGAAATTTGTGAAAAAAGTTCACAGTTTTGATGCGAGAAATGCTTTTTTTGAGTGTGTGTACTAATTTTTTATTTCTATGTTAAAAAAGTACTAACCTGATAAAAGGTGATGGAGGTATTCTTATGGAAAATGAACAATTATTTGAAGTAGGCGAAACTTATGAATTTCATTCGGATTTGTTTGAATCACCAGTCAAAGGGAAAATCGAAAAAATATATGAAAATAGTGTAATGATTCGCGTAACGAAATGTGCAACAGATGAAACAGAAACAGCCGATAATCTACAATGGCAACTGATTGTTCGCAAATCGAACGCTTTAATCGAAAATAACTAAGTAAACAGGAACTAGTTGTTTTCCAATAGTTCAATTTTGTAATTAATAATTAAAAAGACTAACCTTTCAAAAAATAGCAGAAAAATTGTTATTAACTATTGAAAAGTTCAGTCTTTTTTTGTGGTAAAATGAGAAGCAGAATTTATAAAAGGAAGGATGCCGATAATTGTGATTATTGTTGCGGGAACTATCGGAGCTGGGAAAAGTACATTAACAGAAATGTTAGCGCAAAACTTAGACACTAAGCCATTTTATGAAAATGTTGAGGACAACGAAGTCTTGCCTTTGTTCTACTCAAACCCAGAAAAGTACACTTTTTTATTACAAATTTTCTTTTTAAATAAACGTTTTTTAGCAATTAAAGATGCATTTTGTCATGATGATAACGTGTTAGATCGATCTATTTACGAAGACAGTTTACTGTTTCATTTAAACGCAGATTTGGGCCGAGTGTCACAGGTAGAAGTCGAGCAATATCAAGGATTACTTGAAACGATGTTAAATGAACTAGAAGACATCGCGCCGCAGAAGAAGCCTGATTTATTAGTTTATATTCGAGTTTCTTTTGAAACAATGCTTGAGCGTATCAAAAAGCGCGGACGAGAATATGAACAAATCGAACAAAATCCTGAGTTGTTTTCTTATTATCAAGAATTAAATCGCCGTTATGAGGAATGGTTTGATGCGTTTGATGTCTGTCCAAAGCTTGTGATTGACGGAGATCGTTATGATTTTGTGGCAGAACCAGAATGTGGCGAACAAATCGTTCAAACAATTAAAGCACAAGCTAAAGAGATGAGCGAGACAGCAATGAAAGAAAAAATTCGGTATACAACCACAGTTCCAGAAGCAAAGGGAATTTTTTCTTACAAAAAATAAATAAGAAAAAGGACGCGACAAAGATGTTTTTTCTTTGTTGCGTCCTTTTGAATTAATTATTGTATTCCAATTGATCAAAGTGGATATTTATTGGTTCTGAAAAAGCGCCAAAGCTGGAATGTTTGGCTGAGTGCCATTGCCAAAAATAGAAACGACACTAATAAAATAGCTTGAGCACCAAATAAATGATAACAAAAAACAGAAACGATAGCGCCTAAAATGAATGCTAGTACAACTGTGAGGAAGTGAAAAAATTGATCAAAATCAGATTTTTCTTTTGAAATCAAAAAATCATAAAGATTGGTTGCCACACCTTTCAAATTTCCGGTTGTAAAAAGATTTGTATAGGCACGTCCATTGATTTTATCGAATGACACCCATTGGATTGCAGCTGTAAAAGCAATCAAAACTGTTACAAGTGAGGGATGAATGTTGATTATTCTTAAGCTAACGAGGAAAAAAATCAGGGCTTCGTAGTAAAGAACAAATAATCGCCAAAAATGTTTTTCCCGCTTTCGAAAATAATCAATCAAAAACTTGGTCAATAAAATACCAAGAAAAAAGAAAAGAGTTGATAGCACTTTTTTTCCAAAGCTAATCCATTCGCCATCAAAGGCTTGAATAATTGCCAGAATAATATTACCAGTTTGTGCAGAAGCAAAGACATCGTAATGAATGTAAGTATAACTATCCATTGCACCGCCGATAAATGTTAGTAACAGTCCGATAGTACGATCCTCGTGAAACGAAGTACGCATGATTTTTCCACCTTCAATTATTATTTTACTGATGTAGTTTCCTCTATTTTAGCATAATTTTCCGAAAAACATGATAAATTTTCTGAAACAAAGTGATTGGATAACGGCATTTCATTTTCAATAAAGGTCTGGTAGTATAAAGAAAACAAGAATGACACGATAAATAAGAAAATTTTGAAAAAGAAAGTTGGTGGCACTGATTACTCAGCTAAATGAAAAGGAAATGTTGCGGTTAAAAAATGAGCTGAAGTCTTGGAAGAGCAGATATCACAAACTTCAACAAATCTTTCGATTACAAGAAGAGATAATTGCTAGTTATGAGGCTGCTTATGGGGAAGCACCAGGATTAATTGAAGAAGATCAGCCAGCTGAAAGAGTGGATGATTCGTTTTTTAAAATGATGGAAAAACGCTCTTATAATCAGTTTAACCAAGAACAAAAAGCTGCAATTACGTATGACATGGAAAAAAATCTTCGTATTATTGCTGGCGCTGGTAGCGGTAAGACGCAAACGATTTGTGCAAAAGCCGTCTACTTAATGACACAAAAACAAGTTGCCGAGCAGCGAATTTTGATGATTACGTTTACGCGGAACGCAGCGAATGAATTGAAAAAAAGAGTGGATAATTTTAGCCAACATAAAACAGCGGTACATATCGGAACATTCCATAGTATTTTCTTTCGTCTTTATAATGAAATTTGTAAGGAATTCCCAGACATTGCAATGCAAGGTATTCATGGAGACTTTTCAAAAGATTCTGGTCAAAAAATTGGAGCGATTTTACAGCAATTGATTCGTAAATATAATCTTTATTCTTTTGATCAGTATGGTGAGAAAAATTTGCCAGCGCGTTTAGATTATTGGCAAAACATGAATCTATCGCAAGAAGAAATTATCCATTTGGTGAAAGAAAAGTTTGATGGAATAGAAAAAAATGCAAATCAACCACTTTCTGAACGCATCGGTCTGTTGATGACGGAGCTAAAGGAGTTAAAACAGCAGCAACATCTGGCTGATTTTAATGATATTTTGCAAAATCTAAAAGAAGCTTTACTTGACGAAAATGTTCGACAGTTTGTTGGCAAGAAATATGATTTTTTATTTATTGATGAGTTTCAAGATACGAATCCTCTGCAATGGGCGGTCGTAAAATTGATTACTAAAGGAACAAACATCAAGCTAGTCGTAGTCGGAGATGACGATCAAAGTATTTATGGTTTTCGTGGATCAGAGCCAGCCTACATCAAAGAATTTGAACAAGAATATCCGACTGAAACACTCTTCTTACTAACGAATTACCGTTCTCGTGCCGCAATTGTTCAAGGCGCAAACCGATTGATTAGCTACAATAAGGGGGATCGTATTCCCAAAGCTATGATTCCTGCACAAAAAGAAGCAGGTGTTATGGAGGCAATTTCTTTTAAGGATCTTCAAGCAGAAAGCCAGTGGGTGATTCGCCAGGTTCAAACATTTATCAAACAGAAAGGTAAATACAAAGAATCTATTATTTTGTACCGTTCACTTTCGCAAACACAAAGATTGGTACAGAATCTTTTGCAAACGGACATTCCGTTTGTCCTTGAAGCAGATGCACCATATGAAGGGATTTTTGGTGTACGAAACTTTCAACAATTATATAGAAGATTTCTTGACTGGCACAGAGCAACAACTAGTCAGAAAAAAGAGCAAAGTTACCAACAAATTTTGAGACAAATCATGATTAATTGTTATTTGAAAAAGTCGGAATGTGATCGTTTCTTCTCTCAAAAACAGTCAGATACCGATCTAACTGCGTACATTGTTCAGATGAAACCCTCATTAAAATCACGGCAAAAAGAAGTTGAGCAATTAGTAAAAGAATTACAAGGGTTTACGCAGCAACCAAGAAAAAACATGTACCAGTTTTGGCAACTATTCATGAATCTTCCGCGAGCAAAAAAGGAGCTCGAACAAAGTGAGCGCGATTGGTTAATAGAAGAAATCAAAAAACAACCGACATTGTTGCAATTGATAGAGTTAGAAAAATCAATTCAATCGCAAGCAAAGCAACTGAAAACACGATTAATTGCCTATCGACAAGGAAAGCTAGATGCGTTATGTATTCAAAGTATTCATAAAAGTAAAGGATTGAGTTACAGAAATGTTTTCTTGATTAGCTGTAACGAAGGCGCGTTGCCACATAACGGCGCTGCAGAAAAAGGAGCCGTGTCGTCGGAACAAATCAAGATAGAACCTGTGACAACGATTGAAGAAGAACGCCGCTTATTTTATGTGGCGATGACCAGAGCTCGAAATCGCCTGTATTTGTGTGTACCGCAAATGAAAGGAACTCGGCAATTAAAGCCATCTCGTTTTATTAAAGAGTCTGGTATTCAACTCAGGAAATAACTAAAAAATTGTGCCGCAATTGATAATTGTGGCACAATTTTTTTAGTTTACTTAGCGAATGATTGGTCTTTTTGAAATAATTCAGTTAAAATGGGATTATAATTAAAGAGGAGTGAGAAAATGATAAAAGTATATACCTCACCTAGTTGTACTTCTTGTCGTAAGGCTAGAGCATGGTTGCAAACGAATCAACTTGAGTTTGAAGAAAAAAACATTTTTGTCGATCCGTTACTTGAAGAAGAGATTAAAGAAATTCTAGCAGCAACTGAAGGCGGGGTTGAGGATATTATTTCCACTCGGTCAAAAATTTATGAAAAATTGTGTTTGGATTTCAATGAATTAACGCTTAAACAAATGATTGTTTTGTTTAAAGAGTACCCTTCGCTGATTCGTCGCCCTATCTTAATTGATGAAAAGAGAATTCTGATTGGTTTTAATGAGGATGAAATTCGCTCATTTGTTCCCAGAAAAATTCGTTGTGTTGAACGAAATCTGATTTATTTGCAAAATTATGGCACGTTGAACTCTTAGCCAATTAAAAGAAAGAGGGAGGTCCTGTGAGAATAAAAGTATTTGGATCAAAAGATTGCTTGACTTGTTTGAAAGCTAAAAAGTGGTTAGAAAATCATCGTTTAGCTTATCAATTTATTGACTTAGAAAAAACAGCATTGAGTATACAGGACGCCAAAGAACTATGTAGCTTTAAAGAAGTCCAAGCAACTCAATTGTTTGCTACTTGGTCCGAAGCATTTCTCAAAATGCAGGTGGATCTATCAAATTTACAAAATTCTCAGTTGATTTCACTTTGTAGAGAGCACACAGAAGTCTTGAGACGTCCGCTGATTATTATTGATGATGTTTTATTTATTGGCTATGATGAACAATTATTAGAACAGTTAGTTGTTCATGAATAAATTTGAGTGAAGAGTAGGACGTAATCGTGTCTACTCTTTTTTGATGTTTCAAAAATTGAATATTATTGAATGTTATATAGAGGTAAGGAACAACGCTTGCAATCACTTTAATGTATCTTTATAGTTAACTGTTGATTAGTTAACCATGATTGCTAAGATAAAATAGTAAGTAACACTATCTAAGTAACGTTATATAGAATAAAAGAAAAAAGCGAGGCGTTTTTAATATGAAAAAGCAAGTACAGTTTCTATCTGCTGATGGAAAGACTATGGTGGAAGTAAGCTGTTGGTATCCTGAGCAACAGCCCGTAGCCACTTTACAGATTGTTCATGGGATGGTTGAATTTATCGAACGTTATGATCTATTCGCTGAGTATCTTAATAAAAATGGGATTATTGTGGTAGGGCATGACCACTTGGGACACGGCCAGTCTATTCAATCAAAGGAACATTTTGGCCATTTTGCAGATGAAAATGGTTCAGAACTCTTACTTTCAGATATTCATACAGTAAATGAAAAAATTAGTGAACAATATCCAACACTCCCACATTTTATTTTTGGTCATAGTATGGGTTCTTTTTTGGTAAGAAATTATTTGGCACAGTTTGAGACGAATTTTTCCGGTGTAATTATTATGGGGACTGGGTGGCACAATCCCAAAGAGATGACAGTTGCTGAATTAATGGCTTCGACAATCGTCACTATTCGCGGAGCAATGTATCGTTCAAAATTTCTAGATCAATTAGCATTTGGCGGGTTTAATCGACAATTTGAACCTGCAAGAACTTCAAAAGATTGGCTTACGCGTGATGAAATAGAGGTGGATAAGTATTTACTGGACCCTAGAACGCAATTTATTTTTACAGCGTCTTCTTATAAAGAGCTATTCCGATTAGTTAGACAAGCTTGTAGCCGTGATGAAGTACAACGGATTCCAGATCATCTTCCAATGTTAGTTGTTTCGGGAGCGAAGGATCCAGTAGGTGCGAATGGCCGTGGTGTTCAAACCTTTGTCCAAGTAGTGAAAGAATATACTACTAGTCGATTAACACTTTTGCTATATGAAGAAGCACGCCACGAATTGCTTAATGAAATCAACCAAAAGGTGGTATATCAAGATCTTTATCTTTGGTTAAAAAAATATATTGATACTTATTGACAGGTAAAAAATTACATGATATATTTATTCCCGTTGTTGCGAAAGTAACATTCATGAAACTTTCGTAAATAACATGAAAAATAGTTGTTGACATGTGAATTATCACATGATAAGATAACTAAGTCGTTTAAAAAGGACTGCTTGTGAAGCTTGATTTCATCAAGAAAAACTTCAAAAAAAGTTCTTGACAAATAACAAACGATGCGATATGATAAATGAGTTGCTGAAAGATTTCTCAAACGAAATCA
>NZ_JBFOFW010000015.1:0-11016 GCF_040887505.1 Enterococcus sp. C50
GAAAAAGGTTGTGGCGCAAAACGTTCAGCTCCGAAAAGATAGCAAACAACTGACAAAACACTACCTCTCCAAAAAAATTTTCCACAGCTTACTTTCTTCCATTAAACAGACAAAAAAAGAAAGTAGGATCAGTTTCCCACTTTCTTTTCTTTATTTATTGTTGATTATGCAAACTAAGCGTTGGCTAACTAAACTAAGTCAGGATTATTGAAGTAAAAATCTTCAATTCGCTTAAATGCACCTGGTTCCACACGTTCTAATGCTGTGCCGATTTCATCCAAAGCTTCTTGATATTGATTTTCTTTATTAAATAAATAAAAACTTTTATCAATTGCTTCTTTGATTTCTGCATGAGTATGACGATAACGATTTGCATATTGCAACATTTGTTCAGTCAATGCAGCAGCATCTACTAAGTCATGCGTTTTCTTATCCAGTAGTTCCAAATCTTCTTCGCAAAGATCAACTAAGCGATTGACTTCTTCCATGTTGATTCTGATTTTATTCAAAACAACACTTAATTCTTCAATTCGGTCAGTTGCTACGTAGAAGAACTCTAGATAGTCTTTTGGTAAGCCTGGCAAACGTTGTTTTTCAACAAAACGTTTTAGACTACGCAATTTAAATTCAAACACATCGATTTTTTCTTGCGCAATCTTTTCACCTTTTCGTAATTCATGTAATGAGTCATCGATTTCAATTTGCTGAGTTTCGATATCTTCCAAGACTTTGAAGACATTCTTGTAAAAAGTCCGTACTTCAGAATAAGGAATCTCATGTTTCTCAATTTGTGGTGTCATCTGTGTATTTTGGCGCTCGATTTCTTCCACTTCAGATTGGAAACCACGTACTCGACCAATCTCGTTATGATTTAGTGCATAGCTTTGAGAAGTATGATCCAATTCAATCAGTAATTGACGATTGTTTTTTGTTGCATGTGTGATATACTCGTCAATCGTTGCTTGATTTTTCATCACATATGCTTTGGCTTCCATTTCTCTTTCTAATACATCGTATAACGAATCGATCAAATCAGCTGTTTCACGATTTTCGATTTCAACCGTTTCAACTTCTGTTTTTTCGAGATTCGCAAGTGAACTTTCAATTCGTTTGTTCACACGCTCAATATCGTTCGCAAAATCTTCCTCTGGGAAAACATATTCTTCCTTCAAAAGCTTTGTATAAGTGTCGTTGATCTCTTCGATTTGTTCTGGGAAAGTTGTATTCAAGTCTTCGAATAAAGGTGGTACTTTTTTCATCCAAGCTTCAACTTCATACGTACGCTTTTCAGCATTATCCAAAACTTCACGGGCTTCGACAGGATCACCTGAGGTATTTAACGTTACAAATTTAGTAAATTCATCTTCAATCGTCTTAATTTGTTTGCGTAACTCAGCGATTGCCGGACCGTACTCGTTTTCGTCCTCATTGACTTTTTTCTTCAATTCTTCATAGACATCCAAAGCTTGTTGGACAGCTAAAGAGTTACGTTCTTCTGTTTCGCGCAATTCTTTTAAACCATCACGGATCTCAGTAACTTCTTTTTCCATTTTATCCATAGTAGCTTCAGCAACTAGGACAGCTTTCTTGCCTTTTAAAAATCGAAAACTTTCATTGAGGTTCTCAACTTCAAAAATTTGGCTTTCTAACTCAGCAAATGAAGAGGTAGATATGTCGTTCCATTTTTGACTCCATTCACGAAAAGTATTTTGGCTTTGCCCAACCAGATGCATCTTCTTTACATCATCAACTTCTTCTATCACAGGCAAGTCGAATAATTCTTCCTTGCGTTTTTCCAAAGCATTCAACCGGTCTTGATTTTTTTTCTTTAGCAAATAACCAACCAGAAAAACGACGATGGCTACAATAATAATTGCAGTGACGATTCCGATGATAACATTACTTCCCATTTAAGGTTCCTCCGTTTTCAATGTGCATCTCTTTACGCACGAAATAACATTCTTTCACGCATAAAAACCAATAGTAATCTTTCGTGTAAAAAGACATCTATCTTAGATTATAGCACACTCTTTTCGAGCATTCACTAACTTAGAAAAAAATCTTTCATTTTTATCTAAGCAAAACATAACGAAATTTTGGTTATTTAATTTACATTCAGACTTGAATTTAATCAAGGAGCAATTACTCTTTTTCTGTGATTTTTTGTTGTGCTTGAGCAATTTGATTCGCAATTTCTTGTTTAATTCGTGGCTCAGGCGCGTAGTCTTTTTCCCAATTTTCAGGTTTCAATACTTTATTGGTCACAGGATGATAATGTGGTTGTTGATCTGGAAAGAGTTTTCCCATATTTGCTTGATGCACAATATCAAAAATGTTCGTTGGATCAACGCCTAAAAGTGAAAATGATCCGTAAGTAAAGTACAAGATATCTGTTAGTGCATCAACTTGTTCAACGAGTGGCTGTTGCCCCCAGTGTTCTTTGGTTAGCATCTTTTGTTCTGCTTGATCGATTGCTTCATGAAGTTGTTGGACAGCCTGATGAAGCTGATCTTTTTGCCCATTAGTCGTTGCAGCAATCAGCTCGACTAATTCTTCTGCTTTGAATCCAGCACGATAAATCGCTTCTTTTTCTGAAAATGCAGTGGGCTGCTCTGGTTTTCTTGGATCAAATACTGCATGAAATTCTTCCACTTGCTCAAAAGGCGTCTTGTCTGACATCTTGTTTATTCCCTTCCATTAATCCTTAATTGGTTTATTTTGATGTTCCGATTCCAAAGTGTTGAAATGCTGCAAATATCCCGGCTTGGTCGTTTGTTTTCGTGATATAATCTGCGGCTGCTTTTACGCTCGGCTGCCCATTTTCCATCGCGACACCAATACCAACACCTTTCAACATCTCTACATCATTAAAATGATCGCCAAACGCCATGATTTCGGACATTTCAATGCCTTTTGCTTTGGCAAATGCCTGAATTCCTAACAATTTGGACCCCCCTTTAGGAATCATGTCAACGGTATAGGTATTCGAACGTTGAAACGTACACTCTGGGAAAGTTTTACTTAATTTTTGTTGTTCCGACTCTGCGCTCAACAAAATACATTGATAAACTGGCTCTTTCAGAATGGGCAAAGTTTCATACCTTTCTTTTTGTCGGTGTGGACTAAAAAGTTGCAACATTTTTTTTAATAAACGGACCGGAAATTTTTTTGGTAATAACGCAACTAAACGTTTGATATTTGTTGACTGGGCAAGAAGCATTGTAGACGATCCTTCTAAACGATCTCTTCCGCCAAATAAAATTTGTCGATGATTTTCATCTGAAAATACAACGATTTTTTGTAAAACAGCTGGTGTAAAAGGCTGACTAACCAGTGTCTCTTCTGCTGTAAAAACAAGTTGACCATTGTAGACCACATACATATCAAGATCTAGCCCGTCTAACATTTCCTCTAATCGTATAGGACTTCGCCCTGTAGCTACCCCACATAAGATTCCTTGTTTTTGGGCTTCCTGGATTGCTTTTTTTGTTGACGCAAGCACTTTTGAATGACTATTAACCAGTGTGCCATCGATATCAAAAAAGATTGCTTTAATCATATGTCTCCGACTCCTTCTTAGAATAAGTCAATCTGGGTTGGATTCAGTCCCTCTGGCTTAAGCCCCAAAATACGTTGTAATGCCAACGCATTTTCAGCAGCATCTCCGCCAGAATTATTATTGAAAATAATTCCGATTTCTTGCGTTTCGTCTTGTAAAGCGATGATTTCTTGCGCTAATTCTTCTAGTTCTTCTTCCGAATAACGGTAAAGTGTTCGTTTCTTGCGCCAATCTGCATCATTTGCTTGCCAGCCTTGCACATTTCGACCGTGAAAACGAAATAAAGTGAAGGCCTCATTCGTGATAAACAAATCTCGAGGAACCGTTGCATTCAATAATTGCGGCTCATCAATAATTGCTAATGAAAACTGCGCACGACGCATAAAATCATGTGTTCTTTCTAAATAGTTTTCGCTGTACCAAGAATAGTCACGTAATTCAATTGCGACAGGTAAGCCCTTAAACCAAGCATGTAATTTGCGTAAATATGCGACACTTTCTTTTGTACATTTAAACGAAGCAGGAAATTGAATCAAAAAGCAAAATAACTTACCAGCATCACTCATCGGCTTCATCACATCTAAAAACTTATCAATCATTTCTTTCTCAGACTGATAATAGTCTTGCCAATTTCCCTGACCACTAATACCTTGATAGGCTTTCACAACAAAACGAAAAGAATCAGGAACTTCTTGAATCCATTTTTCAACAGATGTTTTCCTGGGAATTCCATAATAAGCGGTATCTAATTCAACAAGCGGTAAAAATGCGCCATATTCAAACAAGGTATTATTTTTTTTACCGGTTAATTTATCATGTTCTTTAAATGAGGTCAGACCTACACGAATCATCTACTTCCCTCCTAATTTGTTTTAGCAAAGAGCTTTCTAAAAATGAAAAACTCAACTGCATTCTCCGCTAAGATAGTGGAAAATAAGCTGAGTTATCTAAATACTTCCATAAGCATAGACTTTTATTTGTCTTTTTATCAACAGAATCAACCAAATCTCACTTGTTTTCATAGATAGCAAAACTCTTTTATATAGTATACAATAAGCATGAAACTCTATGCAAAATTATTGGTAAGGAAGTCGTCGAATGAAAAAAATTCTTGTACTACACACTGGCGGAACAATCGCCATGAAAGAAAATGTTTTAACCGGTGGCGTCAGTCCAGATGTTGCCAATCCATTAATGGATGCAGAAATCCAAATTCCCGAAAATGTGGAGCTATTAGTTGAAGATATCTTTAATCTTCCCTCCCCACATATCATGCCAAATCATATGCTGATTTTGAAGAATCGAATTCAAGAAGCGATCAAAGCTGGCGTATCAGGTGTCGTTATTACACATGGTACAGATACATTAGAAGAAACAGCTTTCTTTTTAGATACAACGATTGGCGAGCAACTTCCGATTGTCTTAACAGGGGCGATGCGCTCTAGTAATGAACTTGGTAGTGACGGCTTATATAATTTTGAAAGTGCGATTCGAGTAGCTAGTTGTGCTGAAGCAAAAGATAAAGGTGTCCTGATTGTGATGAATGATGAGATTCATTCCGCACGTTACGTAACGAAAACACACACCACAAACGTAGCTACTTTCCGAACACCAACTTTAGGTCCCATTGGTTTAGTTACTAAAAATCGAATTCTTTTTATGCAAGAACTCTTGCCTACTCGTCACTTAGATATTGCAACAGTGGATGGTGTCATTCCAATTGTAAAAGCCTATGCAGGAATGCACGGAGAATTGATTGAAGCACTAGCTCACACTAAAGTAGATGGCTTAGTTATTGAAGCCCTCGGTGCAGGAAATCTTCCACCACAAACACTTGCTGCATTAAAAAAACTACTTATTCAAAAAATTCCAATAGTTCTTGTTTCAAGATGCTTTAATGGAATTGCTGAACCAGTCTATGATTATTCTGGTGGCGGTAAAGAACTGGAAGACATGGGTGTGATTTTCTGCGATAGCATCAATAGTCAAAAAGCACGACTAAAATTGTTAATTGCGCTCAACTATGGTCTTTCTGCGAAAGAACTAGTTACATTTATTCATAACTAAAGAAATCAAAACAAAAAGAGGTTGGAATGTACCAAATGTACAGCTATTCCAGCCTCTCTTTAATTATTTATGCTCCCACATGATATTCGCTTCACAGTAAATTTGATCCTGCATTCGAATTTCATGTCTAGTTTTAACACCATTTTCCACAGGAATTTGTTCAAAATGACTTTCGATTTCGTGACCATACTCAACCTCTTTATCAAAGCGAATCACGACACTTTTTGGTACATGCGTTGTTAAGAACTCACGGCCCAAAACATCAATCATCCAGTTAAAATACATTGCATTATTCACATGCTGATTGCTATCAATGTCATAAAATCGAACGCGATAAGGCAACATAAAACCTGCTTCAATTTTCTCGATTTTAGGTTGTCTTTTAATTTTTTTGATTTTTTCACTTTCAAAAGGTGCGATGATTTCTTCATTCACACTACTCATTTTTCGATTCACAAAGTCCATCAAAACAAACACAGAATCAATCTTTACTAATTCATTTCCTGCTTCATCATGAATCCAGAAGTTTCGATAGCAAAAATATTTATTATACTCCATTGCTTGGGTTGTCACATTGACGATTTCACCCACTCGTGGAAGTCGTGTAATTTCCATCGAATAATTAGTTATCACCCATGTTAACCCAAAATTTTTGATAAAGTCACTACTTCTCCCCAGCGAATCACTTTGATCCTCTGATGTTTTAATCACGATTCCTAGCATTGCTGGAAAAGTCATCGTTTGATTAATATCACATTCGTAATATGCTACTTCATGTTTTCTGGAATATTTCTTTGCCAAAAAATTATCCTCCTCTTACTTCCTAGCTAATAATTGATCAACTTGCGCACCATAACTTTCGCCAAACATATTCAAGTGAGCAAGTAAATAATATAACTGATAGACAGGTAAACGTTCTTCCCAGCCTTTATCCAGCGGATTTAGTTCTTGATAGCCTACTAAAAATTCAGGGCGAAAACCGCCAAATAACTGACTCATGGCTATATCTTGCTCGCGATTACCATATGAAACAGCTGGGTCAATCAACACTGGATGTCCTTGTTGGTCAAAGAAAACATTACCACTCCACAGGTCACCATGCAAGAGGCTCGGGATAATCTTTTGTTTCCCGACATCTCGTAAAAAAGCTTCTTTGAATCGAAAAAATTTTTCTTGTCGCCAGTGATTCCAATGATTATTCGCTTCTGCAATCATGAGTTGCTTTTCTAGTCGATTCTTAAAGAAAAAGGTCCACCAATTTTCTTCAAAAGTATTCGTTTGTTCCAAAATACCTAAATAATTATCTTCATAAAAACCAAATTGTGGTGCCGTTGCTTGATGTACTGTTGCCAAGGCACGTCCTAAGTCTGCTTGATCCCCACTTCCAGGCTCAATCCATTCCATTAGCAAGTAAGCTCCTTCGATTGTTTCGCCTAATAAATAGGTTTCAGGAACTCTGACATAAGGTGACAATTCTTTCAAACCATTCACTTCGACTTCAAAAAAACGACGTTTGACTTTTGGGTGAATCTTTAAAAAATAAGTTCTCGTTTGGTCTTCGATTCGATATGCCTGATTGACATCCCCACCAACAACTGGTACAACTTTACCAGTCAGATTTAATTCTTTTAGCACCGATTGAATTTCCATCTTATTCCCCCCCTAATGTAAATAACTCAGCCCTTTCATTTCTCAATTACCCACAGCACTTATTTAACCTTTCTGTTATTAAAAATTATAGCATAGCTGATTAAAAAAACATTGTTCCTCGATTGAAGAACAAAACTAAAAAAACCAGTTCAGAGCAAATCAAGTCAATGATTTGTCTAAACTGGATTTCTTTCGAATAATCAACTATTTAGGCCATACAGCCCATACTATTTCGATTAAGCTAAAGCGCCCATTGGATCCCAAGGTGCTAAAACAATTGGTTCTGCGTTAAATGCCGCAAGTTGTTCTTCAGTTAATAAGTCTTTTCGAACAACGATTTGATAAGTATACTCATCCATCCATTCATCACTCATTACAAAGAAACCTTTTGTTCCAACTTTTTCTCCCCAACTATTTTCAACTTTCCATTTAGTTGATTGATCGTCCACTAGATCAACACCCGTTAAGACCATTGCATGGGTCATCAAGCTTTCACCAAAATCTAAACGTTCAGCTTTAGTCATTGTAAAATCAACATCAAATAAATCATTCATATCATACGCGTCTAGCGCCATGATTCCACTATCTCTAGTTGAAGATTGACCTACATCGCAGCCAAACCAAACAGATTCTCCTTGTTCCAATTGTGCAATCGCTAATTTTTTAAATGTTTCCATATCAACATTTAGATATTTAACTTCTTTTCCACCAACGACATTGCCTAACATTTCAACTGTATATGAGCGATCAAAAGGCTTGTCTTCAGTTGGCGCATTAATGATGCTAACATAGTCGTCCAAATTCACACCAACATACTTATCGTAAAACGTTTTTGGTGTTAGATTTTGGTCGATATGGTAATTTTTGTCTTCATCACGGTATTCAAAATCAAAAGATTCTGGTGGTGTGCCTAATGA
Source organism: Enterococcus sp. C50 (assembly GCF_040887505.1). Lineage (NCBI taxonomy): Bacteria > Bacillati > Bacillota > Bacilli > Lactobacillales > Enterococcaceae > Enterococcus > Enterococcus sp. C50. The sequence continues at coordinate 8,194 of NZ_JBFOFW010000015.1, forward strand.
AATAGCCAAAAATTGATACACTTCTTTAAGCATTCCTTCTTTTTTAGCTTGAATTTCTGCTTCAGGTAATCCTTCAGCAACCATTTTGCGCAAAGTAACTGCATCTTTACGTAAAATTTTGTTTAAATAATTATTTAAGTCGCGAGAATTAGAACTATTTGCACTTTCTGGCATAACAGATTTAGGAACTACTCCATATTTTTGGAATAAAGAAACAATCATATCCCATTGGCCACCATCTTGTTGTGGTGTTGCTAACAAGAAGGCTACTTTACGGCTTGTTAAATCCTCTTTACCAGTTGCAATAACATTTTCATAGAAATAATTTGCTTTTTCATACTTATCCCAGAAAAAAGTATAATTCTGTGATAATTCAAAATCTTTTAATTGAAATTGAGTAAGCATTTTATGACGGAACGTATTCAATGCTGCAAACATCCAGCAGCGTCCAGATTGTTTTTGATTTGCGACATTCCCTGTTGCTAAATCAATTGAAAATACGGGTGTATTTGCAACATGAGCAGAAATATTCTCTGCTGATGCAGAAATTCCGTTTTTCACAACGGTACGCTGTAGCGCCTGTTGTTTATTGTTTTCTAAAAATTGTTCCTCAAATTTTTTTGTCATCTCAGGTGTAATAGCTGACATCCAATCATCCTTTCCAAATCCATGATACAACCATCATTCTACTCTTCTACTCTACTAATTTCAATCTGCTAAATAGACTTTCCCAAGGAGAACAACTATTCAAATGGAAAACAAAAAAACACAACTCCAAAAAGTTGTGTTTTTATTCTTACTCCGGCAGTAGGACTCGAACCTACGACATCATGATTAACAGTCATGCGCTACTACCAACTGAGCTATGCCGGAATCAAGTACATAAATATAATAGCAATTTATTCCATCACGTGCAATACTTTTTTTGTTTTTTTTAAGGTTTTTTTGCTAGAAAAAGGTCATTGCTCTTTCCGTTATTTTCAAATGCGGTAAACTACTTTCTCATTCATAAAATACCATACAAAATAATTCTCTAACTCACTTATTTCCAATCCATTATGTTCACTTTTCACTATAAATAGGATTGACAAATTTCAATATTTTCGCTATTCTATTAGTTGTAAAAATATTCATGCCGCTTTAGCTCAGCTGGTAGAGCACCACCATGGTAAGGTGGGGGTCGACGGTTCGAGCCCGTCAAGTGGCTTCCTTAAAGGCGTCAGAATGTGTTATAAAAACACCCATTCTGATGTCTTTTTTTGATTATTTATTTTCCAGCTCTCTTAACCAATGCTCATTGAATTAGGATTCAAGAACTGCTTAGACTTATTTAACTAAAATAAGGTGTACAACACTCGTGACTAAATTTTTAGCCTGGAACTGTTCTTTTTTTTTAACTCTCCTCACTCAAAACTTCTTGCAACGATTAAACCATCGTCTGATTTTATAGTGACCACTCTCTCACTAACACACTAACTAAATAAAACGTTATAATTAAGTATAAGATTATTTTATTTATCCTTAAATGTGAGGAGGGATTTCAATGCTTACAACACTTACTACTAGTTTGATTTCTTTTATCAGCACCAACATTGATGACATTTTTATATTAACCATTTTATTTTCTCAAGTTGGAAAAAATTTATCAAAAAAAGATATTGTTCTTGGACAATATTTAGGAGTAGGGCTCTTAGTTCTATTTAGTATTTTGGCATCTCACAGTTTGAATCGAATTCAAACGGAGTATTTAGGTTTGCTAGGCATCATTCCAATTTTTCTAGGAATTAAGTCTTGGCTTGATTTTGTGAAAAATAAAAAAAGAACTGTTTCGATCGAGAAAGACTCCTCAGCTAACAAAGCAGATCTCACAGATGAAACTCTATTAACAAGTGGCTTACGACCACATTTTTTAAATGTTACTCTTTTAACTCTTGGCAATGGCTCAAATAATATTGGAATTTACGTCCCCCTATTTAGTAGGTATTCTGTCATTGATTTAATTATAACTGTTCTTATATTTATAATTATGATTGCTATCTGGTGTTATTTCAGTTTCAAATTAGCCAATCTTTCCTTTATACAGGAGGAACTTCATCGGCATCAAGTATTTATTATACCAGTCATCTTTATTGGCTTAGGAATCTATATTCTTATTGACAGTGGTTTGTTTAACTAAAAAAACGCTCTAATGTATCAAAAATTTATACATTAGAGCGTTTTTCTTATTTAATTGAAGAGTTGCATTAGACAATTTTGTTAGGGCGAAGATCCACTAATTGAACATGGCTGTCTAACATACCACTAGGACTCGATAATTGGAATACACCTAGTCGTGTATCAAGTGACAAAGTCATCGCTTCATCCATGTACATTTTGGAGTAGTCTTTCACATAAAGCTCGCCGACATCACTATCCAAAACTAATTGATATTCTTCTCTTTTTTGTGTTTTGTCTAAAATCAATAGACGAAAGCTAGTGTCTAATGAGCAGACACCCATTTTAGAATACACACCTACGCCATCATCTAGATCAAGAATTACAGTTGCTTCTTCATCTAAATATTTTTGTAATCGTTCTTGTGCTTCAGTAGAAATTTTTAAATACATTATTTAAAACCTCCTTTATTCTTCCAAAAAAATGCTAACACATATTAATAAATATAGCGAGACACTTGCCTCATCGACTGACACAACAAAAAAAGAAGGAAGAAATCGTTAAGATTTCTTCCTTCTTTTTAGTACTCCGGCAGTAGGACTCGAACCTACGACATCATGATTAACAGTCATGCGCTACTACCAACTGAGCTATGCCGGAATAATACCA
>NZ_JBFOFW010000016.1:0-2726 GCF_040887505.1 Enterococcus sp. C50
ATTTTGCGCCACAACCTTTTACAACAAATCAGCAAATTCCTCTTCTTGCTCCTGAGCAGCTTCCACACGAATACCCACGATTTTCAACCCTGCCAGCGCACGCTCAATCATTTCATCAATCGCTAAACGCTCTTCATACTGATGAACTTTATCCAAGTTTGGACGCGTTTTTGGTTGTGGCGGCGCAAATATAGTACAGCAGTCCTCGAATGGCTGAATGGATAACTCAAATGTATCAATTTTTTCAGCAACTTCGATAATTTCTAGTTTGTCCATTGTTGCCACAGGACGAATAATTGGTGTATTTGTTACTTCATTGATTGCAACCATACTTTGCAATGTTTGAGAAGCTACTTGGCCTAATGATTCACCATTTAAGATAACCAACCCATTGCGAATGCGACGGATTTCATCCGTTAATCGTAACATCATTCGACGAGTAATCGTCATCCAGTATCCTTGTGGGACTGATTTTTTAATTTCTTCTTGAATTTCTGTAAATGGTACTTCAATAAACTGAATTGTTCCCACATAAGGTGCTAACTTAGCAGTTAAGTCTTTTGCCTTTTGTAAGGCTTGCTCACTTGTATAAGGTGGGCTAGCAAAATGAACAGCTTCAATTTCGACACCACGTTTCATAGCAAAATAGCCCGCAACAGGTGAGTCGATCCCGCCAGATAACATTAACATCCCTTTACCACTTGTTCCGACAGGTAGTCCCCCCGCACCTTTGATTGTTTCATAAGACAGGTAGGCGCCATCCCGACGAATTTCCACACGTAATGGAATATCTGGTTTTTTCATTTGAACGTTGATTTCTGGGAAAATATCGAATACAGCGTTTCCCAGTGTTTGGTTCAATTCATTACTGGTTAATTCAAAATCGTGATCGCTACGTTTCGCAACAATTTTAAATGTTTGCTCACCTGTATAAATTTCTTTCATGATTGCTTGAACACTATCTTTTAAGACTTGAACATCTTTTTCTACACGAATACTTGGTGAAAAATTTTGAATACCAAAAATTTTTGCAAGTTTTGGTATAACCAAATGACCATCTGCACCATTTAACAATAGATGCATGCGATCACGATCTGCATGAATTTTGATTTCTGGGAACTCTTTTAACGCTTGACGCACATTTTGTGCCAACTGCATAATAAACGTTTTGCGATTTTTCCCTTTTGTTGATAGTTCACCGTAGCGAACCATAATTTCACTATATTTCACAGGAACACTCCTTCATTTAATTAATAGCTGAGAACTTTTGATAAAGTTGTTTAAAAATAATCATAAACTGTTCTACTTCAGCCATTGAATTGCTTTCATCCAAACTAATTCGGACAGCAGATGTCGCCAAATCATGAGGAACATGCATCGCATGTAATGTACTACTAGCCATGTGTTTACGAGAAGAGCAAGCACTCGTTGTTGAAATAAAGATTTGTTTTTCTTCCAACGCATGTACGAGTACTTCACCACGAATTCCTTTTAATGAAAAACATAAAATATGTGGTGCATACTTTTCTCCTTCAGAAAAAATCGTCACCTTGTCATACGTTTTCAGCGCACCGATTAATGCCGTTTTAAGATTTTGTGTATGCTCAGGTTTTCGTGCTTTCGTATCTAAAGAAAGTCGTAATGCTTTTGCCATTGCGACGACTGCAGGAACATTCTCCGTCCCGCTTCGTTGATTGTTTTCTTGTCCTCCACCAGTTAGTAAAGGTGCTAAGCGACGACCTTTTTTCCAATAAATAAAACCAATTCCACGAGGTCCATGAAATTTGTGCGCAGAAAATGTCGCAAAATCAACACGTTCGGTTAACCATTGGTCAAATGAAACTTTTCCAATTGCTTGTACGGCATCAACATGAAAGTGAATTTTTGGATAGTCTGTTAAAAATTCACTGATTTCTTGAATTGGTTGAATGGATCCAACTTCATTGTTGACACCCATGATTGAAATCAGCACGGTTTCTTTGCGAACTAGTTTTTTAAGCTCTTCTACAATCACGAAACCATTTTTATCCACAGGCGCAATACTAACTTCCATTCCTAATTCTTTCAGTTGTTCGGCGGTTTCACTCACTGCGGGATGTTCGATTCCAGAAATAATCAAATGATTGCCATATTCACGTTTCTCGATCATTGTGCCTTTTAGAACCCAATTGTCTCCTTCTGTTCCACCAGAGGTAAAATAAATTTCTTCTGGAGTTGCGCCAATAAGCTCAGCAATCTGCTTTCTTGCCTGTTGTAATAAACGATTGGCTTGGTTACCCAAGTCATGTAAACTTGATGGATTCCCAATAATCCGCTGACTTGTCTTCACATAGGCATCTAAACTTTGCGGAAAAATTGGGGTTGTCGCGCTATTGTCAAAATATATCATAAGAAACCCCTCTTTTTTGAAATTCTTTTCTATTATAACGGTTGTCCTATATGCTTTCAAGAATTCTTTTTTTGCAAAAGGTTGTGGCGCAAAGTGCTTAGCTTCAAGTAATAAGGAAGCTTTTCTAAAAATAGTTTTCCATATTTTTAAGAAAAGAGGACTTATTACCGAAGAAGCTACTTTGGGAACACCGTAAATAAGGTTGTGGCGCAAAGTACTTAGCTTCAAGCAATAAGAAAGCTTTTCTAAAAATAGCTTTCCATATTTTTAAGAAAAGAGGACTTATTACCGAAGAAGCTACTTTGGGAACACCGTAAATAAGGTTGTGGCGCAAAAC
>NZ_JBFOFW010000017.1:0-2474 GCF_040887505.1 Enterococcus sp. C50
GCGTGGCGACGTCCTACTCTCACAAGGGGCAACCCCTCACTACAATCGGCGCTAAGAAGCTTAACTTCTGTGTTCGGCATGGTTACAGGTGTATCCTTCTCGCTATCGCCACCACACTGTGGTGTTATCTTATTGAGTTTGCTTTTGCTCACTCAAAACTGGATTTGAAGTAATCTCAACTCTACCGAGTTTTTTTCTTTTACCATTCTTGGTTAAGTCCTCGATCGATTAGTATCAGTCCGCTCCATACATCACTGTACTTCCACTTCTGACCTATCTACCTGATCATCTCTCAGGGATCTTACTTTCTTAAAGAAATGGGAAATCTCATCTTGAGGTGGGCTTCACACTTAGATGCTTTCAGCGTTTATCCCTTCCCTACATAGCTACCCAGCAATGCCCTTGGCAGAACAACTGGTACACCAGCGGTAAGTCCATCCCGGTCCTCTCGTACTAAGGACAGCTCCTCTCAAATTTCCAACGCCCGCGACGGATAGGGACCGAACTGTCTCACGACGTTCTGAACCCAGCTCGCGTGCCGCTTTAATGGGCGAACAGCCCAACCCTTGGGACCGACTACAGCCCCAGGATGCGACGAGCCGACATCGAGGTGCCAAACCTCCCCGTCGATGTGGACTCTTGGGGGAGATAAGCCTGTTATCCCCAGGGTAGCTTTTATCCGTTGAGCGATGGCCCTTCCATGCGGAACCACCGGATCACTAAGCCCGACTTTCGTCCCTGCTCGACTTGTTGGTCTCGCAGTCAAGCTCCCTTCTGCCTTTACACTCTTCGAATGATTTCCAACCATTCTGAGGGAACCTTTGGGCGCCTCCGTTACCTTTTAGGAGGCGACCGCCCCAGTCAAACTGCCCATCTGACACTGTCTCCCACCACGATTAGTGGTGCGGGTTAGAGTGGCCATAACGCAGGGGTAGTATCCCACCAGCGCCTCCATCGAAACTAGCGTTCCGATTTCTACGGCTCCTACCTATCCTGTACATGCGGTACAGACACTCAATATCAAACTACAGTAAAGCTCCATGGGGTCTTTCCGTCCTGTCGCGGGTAACCTGCATCTTCACAGGTACTAAAATTTCACCGAGTCTCTCGTTGAGACAGTGCCCAAATCGTTACGCCTTTCGTGCGGGTCGGAACTTACCCGACAAGGAATTTCGCTACCTTAGGACCGTTATAGTTACGGCCGCCGTTTACTGGGGCTTCAATTCGTACCTTCGCTTACGCTAAGCACTCCTCTTAACCTTCCAGCACCGGGCAGGCGTCAGCCCCTATACTTCATCTTACGATTTTGCAGAGACCTGTGTTTTTGATAAACAGTCGCTTGGGCCTATTCACTGCGGCTGATCTGACGATCAGCACCCCTTCTCCCGAAGTTACGGGGTCATTTTGCCGAGTTCCTTAACGAGAGTTCTCTCGCTCACCTTAGGATTCTCTCCTCGACTACCTGTGTCGGTTTGCGGTACGGGCCGTTGTTTTCTCACTAGAAGCTTTTCTTGGCAGTGTGACATCAGGAACTTCGGTACTATTATTTCCCTCCCCATCACAGCTTGTCCTTAAAAGATTAAGCATTTGACTCAACCTAAGACTTACTGCTTGGACAGACATTTCCAATCGTCTGCATTCCTTAGCCTCCTGCGTCCCTCCATTGCTCAAACAAAAACAACGGGTACAGGAATATCAACCTGTTATCCATCGCCTACGCCTTTCGGCCTCGGCTTAGGTCCCGACTAACCCTGGGCGGACGAGCCTTCCCCAGGAAACCTTAGTCATTCGGTGGACAGGATTCTCACCTGTCTTTCGCTACTCATACCGGCATTCTCACTTCTAAGCGCTCCAGCAGTCCTCACGATCTACCTTCAACGCCCTTAGAACGCTCTCCTACCATAACACCATAGGTGTTATCCACAGCTTCGGTAATATGTTTAGCCCCGGTACATTTTCGGCGCAGGGTCACTCGACTAGTGAGCTATTACGCACTCTTTAAATGGTGGCTGCTTCTGAGCCAACATCCTAGTTGTCTGTGCAACCCCACATCCTTTTCCACTTAACATATATTTTGGGACCTTAGCTGGTGGTCTGGGCTGTTTCCCTTTCGACTATGGATCTTATCACTCACAGTCTGACTCCCGGATATGAATGAATGGCATTCGGAGTTTATCTGAATTCGGTAACCCGAGATGGGCCCCTAGTCCAAACAGTGCTCTACCTCCATCATTCTCAATTCCGAGGCTAGCCCTAAAGCTATTTCGGAGAGAACCAGCTATCTCCAAGTTCGTTTGGAATTTCTCCGCTACCCACACCTCATCCCCGCACTTTTCAACGTACGTGGGTTCGGTCCTCCAGTGCGTTTTACCGCACCTTCAACCTGGACATGGGTAGATCACATGGTTTCGGGTCTACGACTACATACTCAAACGCCCTATTCAGACTCGCTTTCGCTACGGCTCCGTCTCTTC
>NZ_JBFOFW010000018.1:0-1640 GCF_040887505.1 Enterococcus sp. C50
TAGAAAGGAGGTGATCCAGCCGCACCTTCCGATACGGCTACCTTGTTACGACTTCACCCCAATCATCTATCCCACCTTAGGCGGCTGGCTCCAAAAAGGTTACCTCACCGACTTCGGGTGTTACAAACTTTCGTGGTGTGACGGGCGGTGTGTACAAGGCCCGGGAACGTATTCACCGCGGCGTGCTGATCCGCGATTACTAGCGATTCCGGCTTCATGTAGGCGAGTTGCAGCCTACAATCCGAACTGAGAGAAGCTTTAAGAGATTAGCTTAGCCTCGCGACTTCGCGACTCGTTGTACTTCCCATTGTAGCACGTGTGTAGCCCAGGTCATAAGGGGCATGATGATTTGACGTCATCCCCACCTTCCTCCGGTTTGTCACCGGCAGTCTTGCTAGAGTGCCCAACTAAATGATGGCAACTAACAATAAGGGTTGCGCTCGTTGCGGGACTTAACCCAACATCTCACGACACGAGCTGACGACAACCATGCACCACCTGTCACTTTGCCCCCGAAGGGGAAGCTCTATCTCTAGAGTGGTCAAAGGATGTCAAGACCTGGTAAGGTTCTTCGCGTTGCTTCGAATTAAACCACATGCTCCACCGCTTGTGCGGGCCCCCGTCAATTCCTTTGAGTTTCAACCTTGCGGTCGTACTCCCCAGGCGGAGTGCTTAATGCGTTAGCTGCAGCACTGAAGGGCGGAAACCCTCCAACACTTAGCACTCATCGTTTACGGCGTGGACTACCAGGGTATCTAATCCTGTTTGCTCCCCACGCTTTCGAGCCTCAGCGTCAGTTACAGACCAGAGAGTCGCCTTCGCCACTGGTGTTCCTCCATATATCTACGCATTTCACCGCTACACATGGAATTCCACTCTCCTCTTCTGCACTCAAGTCTCCCAGTTTCCAATGACCCTCCCCGGTTGAGCCGGGGGCTTTCACATCAGACTTAAGAAACCGCCTGCGCTCGCTTTACGCCCAATAAATCCGGACAACGCTTGCCACCTACGTATTACCGCGGCTGCTGGCACGTAGTTAGCCGTGGCTTTCTGGTTAGATACCGTCAAGGGATGAACAGTTACTCTCATCCTTGTTCTTCTCTAACAACAGAGTTTTACGATCCGAAAACCTTCTTCACTCACGCGGCGTTGCTCGGTCAGACTTTCGTCCATTGCCGAAGATTCCCTACTGCTGCCTCCCGTAGGAGTTTGGGCCGTGTCTCAGTCCCAATGTGGCCGATCACCCTCTCAGGTCGGCTATGCATCGTGGCCTTGGTGAGCCGTTACCTCACCAACTAGCTAATGCACCGCGGGTCCATCCATCAGCGACACCCGAAAGCGCCTTTCAAATCAAAACCATGCGGTTTCGATTGTTATACGGTATTAGCACCTGTTTCCAAGTGTTATCCCCTTCTGATGGGCAGGTTACCCACGTGTTACTCACCCGTTCGCCACTCCTTTTCTTTCGGTGGAGCAAGCTCCGGTGAAAGAAAAAGCGTACGACTTGCATGTATTAGGCACGCCGCCAGCGTTCGTCCTGAGCCAGGATCAAACTCTCATAATAAAAGTTAGAACAATCTTTCGATTGTTAAGCTCAATTTGTTTGCTAGCATATTGCTTGCTGTTTAAAAATGTTTGTT
>NZ_JBFOFW010000019.1:0-1506 GCF_040887505.1 Enterococcus sp. C50
TGAAGTGAGACCCAATAGTTAGACCACATACCGACTAGAAAATCTGGTCGGTATTTTTATTATGCTGTTATTCGTTCTCGATACTGAACTGGGCTACAGCCAAGCCTCGTCTTAATTCGACGATGGTTGTAGTAATCAATCCAATCCTCAATTGCTTTTTTTAAGCTTTCAAGACTGGTATATTCAACACCATGATACATTTCTTGCTTTAATAAACCGAAGAAGTTTTCTATCAGTGAGTTGTCCAAACAGTTTCCCTTTCGGGACATGCTTTGAAAAATATTCTTATTTGATAATGGTTTTCTATATTGCTTCAACTGGTAAGCCCAACCTTGGTCAGAGTGGAATGTCCGACGATATGGACAATCTGCGGTGTAGTCAATCGCTTCTTTTTGAGCCTCAAGAATGGCCTTTAACGTTGGTGTCTCTGAAATTCGGTAAGACAAAATTTCCCCATTAAACATATCAAGGAACGGGTTAAGGTACAGTTTTTTGATTACGATTCCCTTCGTATTGTCCCTTTCGTAATACTTAAATTCAGAGGTATCTGTAGTGATTTTTTGATGTGGAACCGATGTATAAAAACGGCGATGAATACGATTTTTCGCCACTTGTCCAACCGTTCCTTTGTAAGAACAGTACTTACGAGATTTTCGTGTGAACTTCGCGCATTTCAGTCCAAGCTTACACATCAATCGGCGGATTTTCTTTTGGTTCACTTTTAGTCCACGCTCATTCAAGACAATTTGAATCCGACGATAGCCATAATTGCCATTGTTTTCTTCGAAAATTTCTGTAATCATTTTTTCTAATGCGGCGTCTGGATTTTCACGGTCAAAGCGCTGTTGCCAATACATATACGTTGCTTTAGGAAATTTCGTCGCTTCAAGGAGAATCCCTAATCGGAACTCTTTTCGGAGTTCGTGGATGATTCGTGCGTCTCGTTCTTGAGTCGATCCGGGATAGTCATCCCTAAAGCTCGGAGCTTTTTTATGAAGGCCAGTTCTGCACGAAGCAGTTCATTCTCTCGTTCCAGTTCCTGCTCGCGCGTCAATGGTTTCTTTGGTGTTTTCATCTTCTTTTTCTTTGTCATAGACGGTCTTCCTTTCGGTTTTGGTGAAAGACCTTCCATGCCTTCGCGTAGAAATACTTGATGCCAGTGCTGGAGTAGGTCTCCAGATGGCAATCCATAGTTCAACGCAACATCAAGGTAAGAGTCACCACTAGTCAAATAATAGTGTATGACATCTTGCTTGAATTGAGAAGAATAAGTTTGTTTGCCTTTCCTTCGATTTAGAGCGCTGAAGCCAAGTCGTTCAACAGTTTTTACCCATTTTTTTACAGTTGAATCTGCTGGAATATGAAAGCGACGAGCCAAGATTCCATAGCCACCTTCACCATTCTGATAAGCTTCGACGACGATTCTTTTAAACTCATAATCATATTTGACCACTAAAAAAACCCCTTAAGTTAGATTTTTGGGTCTAACTTAGGGGGCGCACTTCA
>NZ_JBFOFW010000020.1:0-739 GCF_040887505.1 Enterococcus sp. C50
TGGTGTTATTCCGGCATAGCTCAGTTGGTAGTAGCGCATGACTGTTAATCATGATGTCGTAGGTTCGAGTCCTACTGCCGGAGTTCTCAATTTGAGAAAAGAGTAATGAGCTTCTTTCACTCTGGAGAGTTGTCCGAGAGGCCGAAGGAGCATGATTGGAAATCATGTAGATGGTGAACGCTGTCTCAAGGGTTCGAATCCCTTACTCTCCGTTAGTAATATATCTGGCCCGTTGGTCAAGCGGTTAAGACACCGCCCTTTCACGGCGGTAACACGGGTTCGAATCCCGTACGGGTCATACAATTGAATTTGGAGGTTTAGCTCAGCTGGGAGAGCATCTGCCTTACAAGCAGAGGGTCAGCGGTTCGATCCCGTTAACCTCCATAATGAACTGGTTCCGTGGTGTAGGGGTTAACATGCCTGCCTGTCACGCAGGAGATCGCGGGTTCGATTCCCGTCGGGACCGTCATTATTTATTCAATTGATGTAATTTCATATGGCGCGGTAGCTCAGTTGGTAGAGCAACGGATTGAAGCTCCGTGTGTCGGCAGTTCGATTCTGTCCCGCGCCACCATGGAGGAGTAGCGAAGTGGCTAAACGCGACGGACTGTAAATCCGTTCCTTAGGGTTCAGTGGTTCGAATCCACTCTCCTCCATTTTATTAATAGGGGTATAGTTTAAAGGTAGAACAGCGGTCTCCAAAACCGTTAGTGTGGGTTCAATTCCTGCTACCCCTGCC
>NZ_JBFOFW010000021.1:0-713 GCF_040887505.1 Enterococcus sp. C50
TTTGTTCATTGAAAACTGGATATTTGAAGTAAGATCAAAACAAACCGAGAACACCGCGTTGAATGAGTTTTTTAATAAGTTCAATTGCTTATTTTTCTTGACTAGTTTCTATCGCTAGAAATGATGTCAAAACCCAACCGTAAGGTTGATAAGGTTAAGTGAATAAGGGCGCACGGTGGATGCCTTGGCACTAGGAGCCGATGAAGGACGGGACTAACACCGATATGCTTTGGGGAGCTGTACGTAAGCTATGATCCAGAGATTTCCGAATGGGGGAACCCAGCATCTTTTATAGGATGTTACAAATATGTGAATACATAGCATATTTGAGGTAGACGCAGAGAACTGAAACATCTAAGTACCTGCAGGAAGAGAAAGAAAATTCGATTCCCTGAGTAGCGGCGAGCGAAACGGGAAAAGCCCAAACCAACAAGCTTGCTTGTTGGGGTTGTAGGACTCCGATATGGTAGTTTTTTCAGATAATCGAATGACTTGGAAAAGTCAGTCAAAGAGGGTAAAAACCCCGTAGATGAAATTTGGAAGACACCTAGGAGGATCCTGAGTACGGCGGAACACGAGGAATTCCGTCGGAATCCGGGAGGACCATCTCCCAAGGCTAAATACTCCCTAGTGACCGATAGTGAACCAGTACCGTGAGGGAAAGGTGAAAAGCACCCCGGAAGGGGAGTGAAATAGAACCTGAAACCGTGTGC
>NZ_JBFOFW010000022.1:0-616 GCF_040887505.1 Enterococcus sp. C50
ACGCGCCCAAGAGGAGTCGAACCCCTAACCTTTTGATCCGTAGTCAAACACTCTATCCAGTTGAGCTATGGGCGCATATGTGTTAATGCCGAGGACCGGAATCGAACCGGTACGGTGATCACTCACCGCAGGATTTTAAGTCCTGTGCGTCTGCCAGTTCCGCCACCCCGGCGTTTTGATAATGGCAAAGCGGAAAACGGGGTTCGAACCCGCGACCCCCACCTTGGCAAGGTGGTGCTCTACCACTGAGCTATTTCCGCATAAACTTGATGCCGGCTAAAGGATTTGAACCCTCGACCCTCTGATTACAAATCAGATGCTCTACCAACTGAGCTAAGCCGGCTTGAATAGTTATATTCATATAATGCGGGTGAAGGGACTTGAACCCCCACGCCGTAAGGCGCTAGATCCTAAATCTAGTGCGTCTGCCAATTCCGCCACACCCGCAAAAATATGAGCCGTACAGGGCTCGAACCTGTGACCCTCTGATTAAAAGTCAGATGCTCTACCAACTGAGCTAACGGCTCATATGGAGGTTAACGGGTTCGAACCGCTGACCCTCTGCTTGTAAGGCAGATGCTCTCCCAGCTGAGCTAAACCTCCATTGATAACTTAA
>NZ_JBFOFW010000023.1:0-450 GCF_040887505.1 Enterococcus sp. C50
GTATAAGAACCGCTTGATTCTCTTTGTGCGATCCATTCTTTTGCAGAGTTAGAAGTAGTAGCTACTGCTTCTGTTGTTTCAACTGCTGGAGTTGCTTGAACTGTTTCTTGAACAGGTGCTTGAGCAACTTCTTGCGTTGTTTCTTGTTGAACAGGTTCAGCTTGAACTGCTTCTGTTTGAGGTGCAACATCTGTTGTTGAGCCTTGCTCTGAGGTTGGAATAGTTAATGTTTGACCTGCAAAAATCAGATTGATATCTGAAATTGAATTAGATTGAGCAATATGGTTAATCAAGGAGTTATCGCCAACATATTTTTGTGAAATAGTTGATAATGAATCGCCTGATTGAACAGTGTACGCTTCGTCTGCGTGTGTTGTTGTTCCCATAAATAATGCAGCGCCGGCAGCCAGAGTTGTTCCTAATAGTACAGTTTTAAGTGATTTCATATAA
>NZ_JBFOFW010000024.1:0-379 GCF_040887505.1 Enterococcus sp. C50
AATGCTTACAACGTCGCTATGGACCTTGTAGGACTCGAACCTACGACCGGACGGTTATGAGCCGTCTGCTCTAACCAACTGAGCTAAAGGTCCAGGCTCTATAAAAATCGCGGCGGAGGGGATCGAACCCCCGACCTCCCGGGTATGAACCGGACGCTCTAGCCAGCTGAGCTACACCGCGAAAAAGAAACTTTCATATTAAAATTTAAAATGAAATGGAGCCTAGCGGGATCGAACCGCTGACCTCCTGCGTGCAAAGCAGGCGCTCTCCCAGCTGAGCTAAGGCCCCTTTTTATAACTATCGGGAAGACAGGATTCGAACCTGCGACCCCTTGGTCCCAAACCAAGTGCTCTACCAAGCTGAGCTACTTCCCGTTAA
>NZ_JBFOFW010000025.1:0-274 GCF_040887505.1 Enterococcus sp. C50
ATATGGAGGATTACCCAAGTCCGGCTGAAGGGAACGGTCTTGAAAACCGTCAGGCGGGTAAAACCGTGCAAGGGTTCGAATCCCTTATCCTCCTTTTTTAATATTATCGCGGGATGGAGCAGTCTGGTAGCTCGTCGGGCTCATAACCCGAAGGTCGTAGGTTCAAATCCTGCTCCCGCAATTAAAAATTTAAAAACTATTGGTTCCGTGGTGTAGGGGTTAACATGCCTGCCTGTCACGCAGGAGATCGCGGGTTCGATTCCCGTCGGAACCG
>NZ_JBFOFW010000026.1:0-262 GCF_040887505.1 Enterococcus sp. C50
TATAAATTTTATAGATTGATAATCGTATAATGGCGGTATAGCCAAGTGGTAAGGCAGAGGTCTGCAAAACCTTCATCACCGGTTCAAATCCGGTTACCGCCTTAGTACAATTTATCGAAATGCCGGCGTGGCGGAATTGGCAGACGCGCTGGACTCAAAATCCAGTGCCCGTTGAGGGCGTGCCGGTTCGACCCCGGCCGCCGGTATTACTAAGATGTTTTCATCTTAGTTTTTTACTGGGGAATTAAATAACATATGTATG
>NZ_JBFOFW010000027.1:0-219 GCF_040887505.1 Enterococcus sp. C50
ACGGTGTTCCCAAAGTAGCTTCTTCGGTAATAAGTCCTCTTTTCTTAAAAATATGGAAAGCTATTTTTAGAAAAGCTTTCTTATTGCTTGAAGCTAAGCACTTTGCGCCACAACCTCTTTCACGGTGTTCCCAAAACAACTCCTCCACATAGCTTTCAGTCATCTCAAAATATGAAAAACTATTTTGAATGCCTGCTCGCTATCTTTTCGGAGCTGAAC